>JAJFLS010000390.1 GCA_021772595.1 Opitutales bacterium | reverse complement strand
GGAGGCGCGGGTCGACGTTGACGCGCATGGGGAGATTATTGGCGATAGCCTTTTCCTTGAAGAGCTCGATGTCGCCTTCGAAGTCGCAAAGGATCTGGGTGGTTCCAGTACTAATGATGGCGTCAAGAATGGGCGTCGTGTCGCCGCCAATGATAAGGGGAATTTGCCGGGCACCCGCATCTTTCAGCTCGGGGATGAGAATGCGCTTATAGACGGGAGCCACGATGTCCTGGAAAATCTGTGGCGAGCAAAGCGGAGGCATGGCACGCGAATCGAAGACGATGGGATCGATGCCCATCTCGATGTAGGCCTTGCCAAAGGCGGCCGCGACACGCGCGGTAGACTCCATAAGTTTCACAGTGACTTGCGGATTCTGCATCGTTTGAACGATGAAGTTTTCCGCTCCGACTAGCTCCGACGCGAGGGAGAAGGGACCGGTGATCGCGCCGCGAATTTTAACCTGATCACCAAGGCGAGCCTTCAGTTCCGCTGCGGCTTCCAAGTAAAGCGGCATACGCCCGTCTTTCTTCGGGTCCGGGATGCTCAACCGCTCGAAATCTCCGGGTTCCTTGACCGGATAATCTTCCACGCCAGGGACGTCCGGGGAGTCATCGAAGTAGACGATCTTGCAACCGAGGGCTTCCGCTTCCACATTGTAGACGTCGATCCCAACGGTCAGAAAATCCGGCTGGTAACGCTCGTATTCGGCGATCAACCCCTCGACGAGCAACTTGGAACTACGGCAGATTTCGGAAGGAGTCTTCCCGATGAGGAAGCCTTTGTGCTCATAGATGGCTGGGCAAAATGGAATGCGGCCCCCTCTTTCCATATTGAGGACCTTGTCCATTAGCTCGATCCGTTTGGTATGTGTCGTTGAAATCATATTACTGAAAGAGATTTGGTTGCTCCTAGACTAGCGCGATGCGTCGAGAACGGGTTGATAGGGCGAGACTCGCAGCGAACAAGCGGGATAGGAGCAAGTTTCGCAATGAACGACGATTTCATCGTACGGAGGAACCGGCAAAGGCTCCTCGCATCGCGGACCAATGCCGATGATTGCGGTGACGCTGGCGAGCGGAGTCATGAATAGCGATTGGGCGTCCATCTCGATGCCGATATCCGACAGCGGCAGAAGCTGGGACATACCACTTTGAAGAGCCAACGGCAGGCCATCGGTACCTGGAGAAATCGCGTCCTCAATATTTCGATACGGATCTCGCAAGGCTAGCGCGTGGCGGGCTTGATCCAGCGTAGATCGAGCGAGCGCGGTGGCTCCAGCGCTGAAAACGTACGCTTTCATTGGATTCTTTTCGCGGATAACGCGTTCCCACCATTCATTTCCCGCCGTGCCTGCCATGATCACAACCTCACTCATTTCGAGAAGGTAGCGGCGGAGTCTACGCGACTCGGGAAACTGAGCGATTAAACCAGGAATCGGAATTGACCTCCAAACCAATTTTGGCTCCGCCTCCGCGTTGATGATTGGAAGCGCCTCCTCGATATAGCGACTTAGGCGTTTCTTCACGGGCCTCCCCGCCCCGACTCCCATGCTGACCAGCATCGCCTCTTCGCTGACCGAGGGGGTCAGTGAGAAAATCTCTGGGGGAGGAAACTTTTCTGTCAACAGTGGCATCGGTCGGTTGAGGCGGTTTTCAGTGTAGACCCTTCTCCGAAAGGAGTCTTGGGGAATGGTGCCATTTTGAGTTGCATATCGGGTACTTTTTGATCTTATCGGGGCCACTAATGACTATTTTCATGTTGTGCTTCCCGTTCAAGCACGGAGCCGTAACAATTTGCAGATTTGGTCATTTAGAAGCATTCAATTCGTCATGAAACCCGCGAGGTCATTAGATTCAGTTTCAGAACCGTTGGCAGTTACCGTGCCGGATCAAGGCGTGGTATTTGCCGAAAGCATTCATGGGCCCCAGTTTTCCATGCAGGTACGCAAGGATGGCTTCTACAAGCTGATCTATGTCTTGGAGGGGCGCGTACAGTTCTCCGCGGACGGCATGGCTGAACGAGATCTGGGCAAGGGCGCTTTCTTCCCCGTTCCGGTAAACGTCCGCCACTCGATTGAAGACAAGACCCCGGCGACGCTGCTACTGTTGTGCCTCGGAAAGGCATTCATTGAAAGCGACCCTCAATTCGTTGCAGTTTGGCAACGGCTTGTTGAGAACTACGAAAACGGGGCGTCTCCGTTTGGTCTACTGGCTCAGGAGATTTCCAGCGCTTGGAAGCGGGCTATCTTGGAGCAAATGGGAGTTCGCTTCGGACGCGTGCTGTCCATTCGAACGACTGCCACGAGCATCCTTCTTTTACTCGCTCGAATCTCGGCCGACGAAGGAGGAACCGAAGCCAACCGGTCGAGAGATCGGATACGGTCCTTCGCGGCCAACTTGGAGAAAACCTTTTTCGAAGACTGGAATTTGGACAAAGCAGCCGCGGTCACACGCCTTTCTCGAAAACAGTTTACGAAGCTGTTCAAAGAGGTTACTGGAATGACCTTTCTGGAAAAGCTGACGCAGCTCCGCATGGCGCACGCGTGCTCTTTGCTTTCTCGGACAGACCACTCGGTTTTGTCCATCGCCTTCTCTTGCGGCTACCAGGATCTGTCACATTTCTATCGACTTTTCAAACGGACCCACGGCGCTTCGCCGATCAAATGGAGGAAAGAATAAGCACAGGTTGATTCCCTCTTTAATCCCTACGGGCATTGCCTAAACATCGAGACTCTATTCTCCGAATTGGAGAAGTTCGTTTCCAATTTTTCCTGTGCCAATCGATCGATGGAAAATCAGCAACTCTCAGGCCTATCTTCTGGCGCCGCTGCTAAAAGCCTGCTTATTCATGGCCCCAATGTGCTCCCGGAGCGCAAGTCGAATAGCATCTTCCTGGTCTTCCTGCTGCAGTTCAAAAGTCCATTTATATACGTTCTCCTTGCAGCAGCGGTCATCTCATTTTTCTTAAGAGAAACGGTCAATGCCTGGTTCATCCTTGGCGTTCTGTTTCTCAATTCTCTGATTGGCACCATTCAAGAATTCTCCGCCCAGCGCGCGGCAGCAGCGTTGAAAAAGATGGTGGCATCCACCGCCACCGTAATACGAGATGGCAGATTCGTTCGCATCAATGCCGCCGATTTGGTTCCGGAAGATTTGATACAACTCGTTTCAGGAGACAAAACACCCGCCGATTGCCTGTTGATGACAGCCCAGAATCTTCACTTTGACGAATCCCTGCTGACAGGCGAATCCGTTCCTGTATATAAAAACTGCGACCAAACGAATAAGGATCAATCGGATACAGCGAACCGATGCTTTGCAGGCACTACAGTGATTCGCGGTCGCGCAATAGGAAAAGTCTTTGCTACGGGAACCAATACCGAAATAGGTCGCATCGCAGAAGACGTCAAGGAGGAGCAAGTAAAGCCGCCTCTAATGCTACGTATCGAGCAATTTACGCTGCGCATTATCTACAGCATCCTTTTTCTCATGGTTACTATATTTATCATCGCATTCATTCGTGGCGATGATTTGGAAAGCGTGTTTTTACTCGGCGTTGCCCTAGCCGTTTCAGCTATCCCAGAAGGTTTGCCCGCAGCCATCACAGTCGCGCTCGCCATCGGCATGAGACGCATGGCAAAACAAGATGTCATCATCCGCAAGCTACTCGCCGTAGAAGGCTTAGGCTCATGCACCTATATCGCTTCTGATAAAACCGGCACGCTTACGGTCAACGAAATGACCATCCAACGCGTCTGGTTGTCGGATGGATCCGAATATGAAGTTTACGGCGAGGGCATGGACTTGCATGGTCAGGTCAAATCCATTCGTGGCTCGGTGGAGAGCGATCAACTAGCCTTGCTCTCGACCGCAGGAGTGTTGGCGAATGAAGCTATACTCGAAGAAGTACAGGGCACCCATCAAGGACAAGGCGATACGGTCGATGTCGCCTTTCTCGCATTCGCCTCGAAACTAGGGTTCGATTATAAATTAACGCGCGAGCGCTATTCGGAAATCACAGTCATTCCCTACGAATCCGAAAACGCCTATAGCGCAAGCATCAATCACTACAATGGCGAGACCTACCTTTTCGTAAAGGGAAGCGTGGAAAAGCTATTAACCATGCGCGATCACAGGACCGATCCTGAGGTGATCGAGCGACAGTCCACAATGCTTGCCCAACAGGGCTACCGGGTCATGGGAATTGCCTTCAAGAAACTGGACTCCATCCCCGCAAAACCAGAACAGGCTTTGGACGGCCTAACGTTTATCGGCATGATCGGCATGATCGATCCACTGCGGCCCGATGCCAGGGAGGCCGTGCAGCAGTGCAAGCACGCCAATATAAAAGTTGCCATGATCACCGGCGACCATCCTAAAACCGCCATAGCGCTAGCGATTAAGTCCGGCATCGCAGATGAAACCATGGAGCCAGTAACCGGTCCGCAATTAGCAGAGGCCGCGAGCAAAGGAGACGCTGCATTCAGTGATTGCGTACGAAACTCGAAAGTATTCGCCCGCATATCGCCTCACCAGAAAAGGCAGATCGTTGAACAGCTTATCGATCACGGAGAATTTGTCGCAGTAACCG
>JAJFLS010000389.1 GCA_021772595.1 Opitutales bacterium | reverse complement strand
TTCGGGCGCCGCCCCGAATGTATTTCCATTTATTAGACAGTCTCTAAAACCTTCGCGTCTTAGCGACTTCGCGTGAGCCCTCTTCTCTAAACTCCCTAATCGAAAGTGCCTCCCCGAGAAGCCTTTTGGCAATGGGAAATAGTAGAAGGTATCATCGCGGCGATTTCGGAAGCGTTACCCCGCAACTCCCCGAAGCATGAAAACTAAGATTCTTCTCAATGCCCTGGGCCTGTTAGGGTTAAATATATCCATTGGTTTGGTACAAAGGCAAATTCGCAACTCAACGAAATGGGATCGTTTATTTGCCACAAAAAGGCGCAAGAGTCGAAAAAGAACTAGAATCCAAGCGGACCGTTCTAGAATTCTGCTCGCGCTTCAGCGGAAACGGGATGGCGATGGCCAGCGGAATTATCCTATTTAGCTGCTGCATCTCAGAAGCTGTCTGTATGGGGAATACCGATTCATCGCTTTAGGCGGAGGTTGAGGGGAGTGTGGAGCTCGGTCCCGCTCAGTGTGTGCGCGTGAATTTAAGCTCAAAACGACGGTTCGCCGATTGTAGGAGCCTGCTTGCAGGCGATTGTTTCCCTGGCGATGGCGAAGAAAATCGCCTGCAAGCAGGCTCCTACAATTGAAAAGCGGCTTAAGTTGACGCCTATCCGCTCAGCGGGACTCCGTGCTAGGCGAAAATGGTTCCGAGCCGGGAAGCGTCCCTCTTTGGTCTCGCTGCAATTGGTGTCCCCATTTCATGCCGCGGTTCCTCATTCTACGAGCTGCGGAATAAGGAGATCTTTTCGTTGGGATAAGAGAAATTCCTAAACATAACATTAGTTAAACTTAATCTTGTAACGTCACAAAAGAAGACTTACTAATATTAAAGGTTTAACAATGTCTAAAGTATTAACAGAAACGGGGCAAATGCTGAAGGAGCGCTTCGAACGCAATGAGGCAATGTGTCAGCAGGTAATTGGGATTTTTCAATTAGTCGCCAACAAGACCCGATTTCGCATCGTGTGCACTTTGTCGCAAGGCGATTTCTGCGTGCAGGATATCGCTGAGATAGTAGGCGCGGAACGCATGTCGAATGTTTCGCAGCAACTGAAAGCGCTTCGTTTGGCGGGGATCATCGAGAGCAGGCGCGATAAGACCAGCGTGATCTACAGCCTAGCGAGTGATGAGGTGCGTCACATGATCGAATACCTGCAAACGAGTTTTTTAGGAGAAGAGGAAGAAATTGAAGAAGAGGAAGGAGTTCTCGAAGCACGATGAAAACGGTATTGATTCTAGGAGCTGGTACGGCAGGGACGATGATGTCGAACCACTTGCGACGTCGGCTTGACGACGATGAGTGGGCGATTCGAATCGTGGACGAGCGGGAGGAGCACTACTATCAGCCTGGCTTTCTCTTCATGCCGTTCGGTGTGTACGACGAGCGGGATGTTGTCCGCCCTCAGCGGAAGTTCATTGGCAACGGCGTGGGACGTATTCGCGGGAAGATCGAGCAGATCGATCCTGCGGAGAATTGCGTAACGCTGGCCAGTGGCGAGCGGCTTGATTACGATATCCTGATTGTCGCGACGGGTACGGATATCGCCCCCGATCAAACGGAGGGGATGTTGGGTGCCGATTGGCAAAATCGCGCGTTTGATTTTTATACCTTCGAGGGGTCGCGTCGTTTGGCGGCTGCATTGAAGGATTGGAAAGGGGGACGGCTCGTTGTTCACATCTCCGAGATGCCGATCAAGTGTCCAGTCGCGCCGTTGGAGTTCACCTTTCTCGCCGACGCCTGGCTCACGCGAAATGGCTTAAGAGACAAGACGGAGCTGATTTTCGTGACCCCGCTTTCGGGAGCTTTTACCAAGCCTGTCGCATCGAAGATTTTGAGCCATCTTCTCGAGGAAAAGAACATCAAGGTGGTGAATGACTTCGCGATTGGGTCTGTGGATTCCGATTCGCACAAAATCGTTTCCTGGGACAACCGAGAGGTCGCTTACGACATGCTCGTGACAGTGCCGACCAATATGGGATCGGCAGCGATAGACCGCTCGGGTCTGGGCGACGAGTTCAATTACGTGCCGACCGATAAGGCGACATTGCAGGCCAAGGGGCATGAAAATATTTTTGCTTTAGGCGATGCCACTGATGTGCCCACTTCGAAGGCTGGTTCGGTCGCTCATTTCGAAGCGGAAATTCTGACAGAGAATATCATGGACTATATTGCGGGACGCGAATTGTCAGCGGGTTTCGATGGACACGCCAACTGCTTTATCGAGTCCGGCTACGGCAAGGGATTTCTATTGGATTTCAACTACGAGCAGGAGCCGGTGACTGGGACCTTTCCAATCCCTGGATTGGGGCCAATGCAGCTTCTGCGCGAGACGCGCATGAACCACTGGGGGAAGATGGCTTTCAAGTGGGTGTACTGGAACATGCTGCTGCAGGCGCGACCAATTCCTTTGGTCAAGCCTGAGCTCAGCCTAGCGGGAAAGAATTTGCAGGCCGCCTCACGCGAGACGGCAACACAACCAATCCATAATTAGGAGAATATAACAATGTCTGAAAATAGTATAATTGGAATCGCCGTCGATCTCGACGAAAGCGGATATCTCACCAATCACGACCAGTGGACTCCGGTGATAGCTGAAGCCCTTGCTGGCGAGGAGGGAGTGGCTCCTCTGACGGACGAGCACTGGAAGGTGCTCAAATTCATCGCCGAGGATTACAAAGAAAGGGAAACCGTTCCAGGCATGCGCCGCATGAACAAGGTTGGCGGAATCCCTACCAAGGATCTGTATCGGCTTTTCCCTGACGGACCCATAAAGAAAGCGGCTCGCATCGCGGGGTATCCCAAACCAGCAAGCTGCGTATAGGAGGATTAGGTTATGAATGCCGAACCGATTAAAAAAGTTTCCATCGTCGTATCCAAGGGTTCCTTGGAAGGCGTGTACCCTGGGCTGATTATGGCCAACGGAGCACGCATGGAAGGTATCGAGGCCAGCTTGTTTTTCACCTTCTTCGGCTTGCACGCTGTCGTGAAGAAGAAGATGGACAAGCTTCGAGTAGCCACGGTGGGCAACCCGGCCATGTGCGTTCCCGATGCCATGGGGTTTGCCTTGCCGACGATAGTCGGCGCGATACCGGGCATGTCGGCCTTCGCGACGTCGATGATGAAGAAGGAAATGGAGAAGCTGGACATCCCGCCCGTTGGCGAATTCATCGAAATGATAAGCGACGCGGGCTGTAAGATGTACGCCTGTAAGGCTACGGTGGATATGTTCAAACTCAGCTCCGATGACTTTTGTCCCCAGATGGACAAGGTACTTACAGTCGGCGAGTTCTACGAATTGTCGGCGGGCTCCCAAATTATTTTTACCTGAAGAAAATCTCTTTTCGTTCCGGCGATGTCGGATCGACTTTGTCTAGAACACCTAACCCGATAGAACATGAACATTGTAAGGAAATCCCTCCTCTTAGTGGGGTGCGCGCTTGCTTCAAGCGAGTCGTATGCGACAAACGGCGACAATCTTATCGCCGTGGGTCCAGTAGCCCGTGGTATGGGTGGGCTGTCCATCGCGTATCCACAAGATCCGATCAGCTCGGTATTCGCTAATCCGGCGGCCATGTGTTTCGGACCGTATTGTCCCATGTCAGAAGTGAACGTATCGTTGACGGCGTTTCTTCCTCAGGTGAGCGCGTCGGTCTCGAATCCATTCGATCCGAGCCAGACAATAAGCGTGGAAAGTTCGGACCCGGTTTATCCGATACCATCGATCGGCTTTTCGCGACCGCTTAATATTGGGGATCGAGATCGTTGGCGCTTTGGCTTGTCAGCTTATGGCGTTAGCGGCATGGGGGTCGACTACACGGGAACCGCCTTAAATCAGACGCTCGGGGATTTCGCCCCTTTGCCTGAACCCTTCGCCAGCGCACCGTTGGCTACCGGGACGGAGACGCTGCTCCAAATCATGAAAGTGGCCCCAGCTCTGGCTTACCAATGGAAGCCCCAGCTGTCGATCGGAGCCTCGCTTCATTTCGACTATTCGGAGCTTGATATGGGAGAAGGGCCTTCCAGCGGTACCACTGTCGGATATCAGCTCGGCATGCTGTATCACCCGCATAAACATGTCTTCATGGGCATGAGCTACACGAGTCCTCAGGAGATCGAGTACGGTGACGTGCTGACCGACTTTACGGGAACAGTCGGTAGTCTCAGCCTGGAGGCTCCGCAACAACTTGGAGGGGGGGTCTCCTTCGAATTGATGGACAAGCGCTTGGTCCTCGGCGCCGAGGCCAAATGGATCAATTGGGCCGACGCAAGTGGATACCGCGAGTTCGGATGGAAGGACCAGTGGTCGTATAGCCTAGGAGCTCAGTATCAGCTCGTTCCGGAGAAGTGGACTGTGCGTTTGGGTTATAACTACGGGAATAATCCCGTAACCGAAAATCACGGATGGGATGGAAGCTTCGATCAAACGACCATGATGCCGAATGAAATGGTTAACGTGCAGGGAAACATGTTCCCGCGCTATTACTATGAATCGTTTCGCATCATCGGTTTCCCGGCAGTCGTCGAGCATCACGGCACGTTCGGACTGACCTACCAGGTGAGTGATCGAATGTCGTACAACTTCGCCTATCTCCGCGCCTTCAAGGAAACGATTCGAGAAACGGGGACCGGACTGTTTGGAGCTCCGACCGTCATCGAGTCCTCCCTTTTCGAAGATAGCTTTGAACTCGGCGTAAGTTGGAGGTATTGATTGTCTTCTGGCATAGATAGCGTACGATGAAATCGATGCATATAGCAAAAAGCATACTGAGCATAGCGCTCGCGTTTGGCGGGGTCTCTTTGACAGGGACCCTGTCCGCCGAGGTTGATTGCCTCACGGTGCCTGGATGCGTTGTCCCTGTTAGCTCCTCGCCTAATAAAAGTAGTTTTAGCGACACGTTCTCGACTGCTTTGGCGGTTCCGTACGATTCCGAGCATAGAACCTATCTCGGAATCGACGACGGAAGAGAAACCTTCAAGATGTCGGATATACGGGCGGACATTCTAGTCGTTCTTGTATTCGATATGTACTGCCATGTGTGCGGGCAATCGGCGGACAATATGTCTCGTCTAGAGGAAAAGCTGAATGGAAAGACAGATGATTGCCGTGTGCGCATTATCGGTCTTGGGCGTGGAGACACTCAGTTTGAGGTCGAGACATTCGCGCGGAAATTCAAGTTGGACTTCCCGGTTTTTTCGGATCGCAAGCACGGGCTGAGCGATGGATTGGGCGTAACGCGGACGCCCTCTGGATTTGCGTTCATTTGCGATGCGAACGGCGGATTCGAGCTGGTTGACAGCTTTTCGGGCTACTTAAGCAAGTTGAAGTTGGAGGCGTTTACCAATCGAGTAGGGGCGCTATGTTCGAAGGAGTAGATTGATGATGGTAGCGAAATCGAAATGGGTGAAGGCTTTGGTATGGCTGTGGGCGGGAACGCTTGCCGCATGGTCTCAGACCGTGGAAGTCAGCGAGCTGATTTTTCAGCCCGGGGAGCTGTCATCGCGAGACAGCGTGCTCAAGGTCGATGTGGGGGAGTCCGCTCCGGATTTCAGTCTGCCGAACTTGACGGGCGAGCTCGTGAGCTTGAGCTCATTTCGAGGGAAAAAGAACGTAGTGCTGTCATTCGTTCCCGCGGCGTGGACCCCAGTCTGTTCTGCCCAATGGCCGGGATACGAGGTGGCGGAGGATTATTTCAAGGATACCGATACCATAATACTAGGGATCACGGTGGACAACGTGCCAACCTTGCATGCCTGGACGACGGCCATGGGCGGCATTGGCTTTCCCGTGCTTTCCGACTTTCATCCGCACGGAGAGGTGGCGGAAACCTATGGAGTTTTGCGCAGCAACGGTGTCGCGGAGAGAGCTCTATTCGTGATCGATAAGAAGGGGATTATCCGCTATATCGATGTGCATGACATCACCGAACGTCCGCCGCTAGAGGATTTGGTTAAAACGCTGCGTTCGTTGTAGAACGTATTTTTGTAGAGAAGCTGTCTGTATTGGGATTACCCATTCATCGCTTTAAGCGAGAGGTCGAGGGGAGGGTGGAGCTCGATTGCCAGCCGATGCTCTTCTGCGCGTGTGTGATTATTGGTGTCACTTCGTCATCATCTTTGTCCTTGTCATCGTCTTGATCTGAAGCGTTGGACAAAGATGATGGCAAAGACAAGGACGATGAGATCGAATCAGGTTGCCGAAATGATCCCACCCGTCCTGCAATCGCTTCGGATTCCGCTCTTGTATCCACTCGTCTTTGAGCGTTGGATGAGTCGGGCGACTCGGGTCGAAGTCATAAGATGGAAACATCCTCACAGTTTCTTTTAGCCATTGGCGGAATCCTTCTGCTTGGGCTGCTGACAACCGCATTATCACGTCACACTTTTCTGCCGCGGGTGACGCTGCTGCTCCTTTTTGGAGCCCTTATTGGCGAGGGAATACTGAATATAGTGCCGACGGTAGTTTCCGATCG
>JAJFLS010000388.1 GCA_021772595.1 Opitutales bacterium | reverse complement strand
TGCCGATATCCGTCAGGATGCCCCCGATCTTCTCTTTTTCGAAAAACCAGTCCGGGCGCCGGTCTTTGCTCAAGCGATGCGGCGCCGTCACCATAATCTGCAACACTTCGCCAATTGCTCCGGAGCGAGCGAGTTCACCCGCGTAGTAGGTCGGCGCATTGTGAAGCCGCTCGCTGAAATAGACCATGTACTTGCGACCCGTTTCCTCCACTTTGCTCCGCACTGCGGCGAGTTGATCGAGAGTCGTGAACGGGCTCTTGTCGGTGAAATAGTCTTTTCCCGCATCCATCACCGTCATTCCAAGAGCCGAACGTTCGCTCGGAACTGCCGCTGCCGCCACGCAGCGAATCTCGTCGTCGCCGAGCACCTCGTCAAGGCTGTTCACTATTTTGGCGTGTGGAAAATTCGCGTTGAACGCTTCGGCCTTCTCGTGATTCGGCTCGAAGATGTACTTCAACCGAGCCCCCGCGTCTTCTAGAGCGCTCGCCATCCCATTGATGTGGTCGTGGTCGAGCGCGGCCACGGCGAACATGAATTCGCCCGGCTCGACAACAGGCTTGCTTTGCCCCTCAGGGTTGTAGGTCATTCCATCCGATGCAGTCGTCATAATGTGTAGTTACTCAATTAGCGCACTTCGATTAGACGCCAAACGTATAGGGCTTATCGATCAAAGGAAAAGAAGATTCCCGCGCCGTCCGAAAATTAGCGCGCGCGCGGATTTACCCCGCGATTCGGAGAGAGACCATCGTCAATGCATCCTGAATACAGCTCCTCTCGAAATACTCGGCATTCTTTCCGGACCTTCGGAATTGCAAGCGAGTTCGCACCACCCATTATTGAGTAGAATAGACCTCGCACTATTTCCGCCACGAAGCCACGTTTCCTTACCTCGCGATAACTCCTACCACGCCAATCTCCCTTTTCAAGAGATGTAGGAGCCTGCAAGCAGGCTCCTACACTCGAATACTCAAAGTTAACCCAATGCTCGCTCAGCCGAAAACATTCTCCGATCACGACACCAAAGACCCAGCCGAAACGCGCGAAGGCATCAAGGCCTTCGACGCGCGTTTCGATGAACTGCTACCGGAGAATCCGAAGATCGTCCGGCATTGGAGCGGAGCCGAATGGTCGGAAGGCGCGGTCTACATTCCGTCGCTCCACGTTGTCGTCTGGTCGGACATCCCCAACAATCGCATGCTCCAGTTCGATCCGAGCAGCGGCGAAACCACCGTCTTTCGCGAGCCCTCGAATTTTTCGAACGGCAACTCCCTCGACCTCGACGGCCGGATGATCACCGCTCAACATTTGACGCACGGGATATCCAGAACAGAACTAGACGGTTCCGTGACTATGCTCGTCGATCGCTTCGAAGGAAAACGCTTCAACTCCCCAAACGATCTCGTCACGAAATCCGACGGATCGATTTGGTTCACCGATCCGCCCTACGGCATTCTCACCAACCGCGAAGGCGAACTGCGCGATTCGGAATTGGAAGGAAACTTCGTGTATCGATTTCATCCTGACACCGGTGCCTTGAGCATTGTAATCGACAATATGGATCGCCCCAACGGGCTCGCCTTTTCCCCCGACGAATCGATGCTCTATGTAGCGGATACGGGCGAACCGAAAAACATGGTCGCATTCGAGGTGAACCCCGACGGCAAGACGCTTTCCAATAAGCGAGACTTCCTCAAGCTCACGCCAGGCGCTTCCGACGGCTTTCGCTGCGATATCCAAGGAAACATCTGGACCAGCGCCGCGGACGGCATCCATTGCTACACTCCTCAACCCGAATTGATCGGCAAGATCCTCATCCCCGAAACGAGATGCGCGAACTGCTGTTTCGGCGGACCTGATTCCAAGACGCTCTACATCGCCGGGGACACATCGCTCTATTCCGTCAAACTAGCGATCGCCGGAGCACGTCCGCAAAGGTAGGGAGGATCGGAAGGCCTCTATCAGTCGCGACTTGCTTTCACTTGATAGTAAATGTCGGGTTCGATTGGCTCCGAATCTTCCAAGTATATCGTCCCGCCCGTTCCGGGCACCGTGATGAGCGGTGTCGATAATAGTCTACCGGAAAGCTCCGCATCGCGAATCAACGTGTAATTCGCCCCCAACTGAGTTTTAACTTCCATCATCGCCTGCCCATCGACCAGTCGGAACTTCAGCGCTGGCGAGATCAGAGATTCCTCAACCGCAAGACCCGACAGGCCCAACCCGACCGGATGCGGATCTACATTGGTTTCAAGAACCAATCCCGCGCCGGAGCGTCCCGCAATCGAGGGATCGTAGGTTATCGCGATCGTTCGCGTCGCGCCGGCGTCAAGGCTCGTTTCTGCCGTGTCGGAGGTGATCGCGAATTCGATCGAGCTTGAACCAACGAGCTCGAGCGAAGCGATCGTAACCAGATTCTCGCTACCGTTAGTAATAGTAATAAAACGTGTCTCCGATTCATTCTCGACATGAGCAATGCCGAATCTGACAGGCCCACTTTCGGAGAAACTCAGCGATGGCTCAAACGGCGGAAGAAGCGAAGTCGCGTCGACCACGAGGAGATTGCCGACGTCTTCCGGTGTCCCGGAAATAGCGTTTCCCGCCATCTCGTTTATGATCAAATCAGCGCGTCCATCCCCATTAACGTCGCCCGACGCGGCGCTGTAGCTCAAGATGTCGCCGCGATCCGTTCCGACAGTGCCATTCGCTCCTTGGATGAGCGCAATGCGCATCGCGCTCGGATCTGGCAGATTGGCGGGATCGAGATCGATAAATTCCGGCCAACCTCCGGGCTGACCGTAAAGAACATGCACCGAGCCCGCGTCAGCTCGGTCTGGGAAGGAGTCGTGTGGATTGCCGATTCCAAGGTCGCCGATTCCGTCGCCATCGAAATCCCCTTGAAGCGCAGTGTCGGAGCTGATGGCGCCCGCAACCGGACCGTCAATACGAGTGAAGCCAATCCCCGGAGGAGGAGAATTAATGTCTAGATGTATGCCACGCAGGTTGGCGGCATTGTAGAAAATGTATCCGCGCCCCGCGTTGCTCCGACCTTCTGGATCAGCCACCAAATCTCCTACCATCAGGTCGGGAAAACCATCGCCACTGAAATCCATGCCGCCCAGCATCTCTTCTCCAAAAGCTTGCGCCGTCGTCTCGCCATCAATTCGCGTCGAGTCGCCAACCGGAGGATTTGTCGCCTCGAAACGATAATTCTCCGGCCAAGGATCGGGTGGAAAATTCTCGTCCCACACGATAAACACCGAGCCGTCAATCGTGCCACCCGATGACTGGCCGGTCCCGCCAGGGGCACCCGGAAGCCGCAACCCAGCCCCCGATCGATTCAAGGTCGCTGCCACCATCACCTCGGCCCGTTCGTTACCGTCGAGATCCCCGACCTGAACCGTCGCCCCGAAGTGAACGCGAACCGAGCCGCTCGGCGGATCGATCCACGCAACATGGCCTTTCAAGCTCGCGGGAAAAGCCGCCTGTCCAAAGTCGGCGAGATCTACGATCTCAGGAGCATCCAGCAAATGCGGCCCGCCCCGAATCACGAAAGCAGCCCCCTGATTGTCGACGATGTTCTGACCGGCCGCATCAACCTCGTCCGCGCCGACCAGAATATCAGCAATTCCGTCCCCTGTAATATCGCCAGTCCGCATCCAGATGCCGAGCCGATCGTAGTCGGACGGCCCCACAAAGGTAATGAGCTTAAGCCCATCCGGCGGCGCTCCTAGGTCCAGATAAGTCAGCGTCGCGGCATGCGTTTTCCAACCAGCATTTCCGACGAGAATCGTGAGCCCGCCAGCGCCCAGCCTATCTGCGGCTTCGAGACTGTAATTCTGACGACCAATCAAAAGGTCGCCCAAACCATCGCCAGTCACGTCGTCGATCCAAGTCTCAGATCCCGCCGACTCATTCGGTTGCTCTCCTGCGATCCGCAAAATCCCAGCTTGAGGCACCGCGGAGTCCGCCGTTCCACCAATAGTTCCGTCGCCAAAAACCACTGTCACTTCCCCCGCTCCAGTCCGACCGAGCGGATCGCCGCGAAATTGGGCGAAAGACACGTCCGCGTGACCGTCGCCATCGCAATCAAGCCCTCCGCTCACGGGCACTCCCAGCACCCCATCGTCGTCAAGCCCGCGCCCAAAGATCCGCGTAACATTCGCCCCATCTGGCAGCGCCGCCAAATCAAGCGTCAATGTAGGCGCCGCGACAGCCACTCCGCCGGCCAAACAGAATAATTCGATACCAAGAAAATGGATAAATTTCATCACTGCGACAGCTCCCTCTTAGGGTCTTTAGCAAAAGACCGTGACAGGGTCCAACGAGCAGGAAAACAATATTCATGCACCGACCGCGATGTTCAGCTGCCTGTTCCAAGGTAGGGACAGACTGCCAGGCGGTCCGAATCAGTCCCTATCTCTCGGCAGTTTTGGGAGTTTCAAGCAGCTATTGGGTTCCACGCCGCATGCGCGACGTAGCTACTTCGAGAAATCGAAGTGGATGCTGTTGAGAAGAAGTCATCTCTCTTTCCGCAAGCCAACGCAATCGTCGTCGATGGCCCTATACGGCTTGATATGGCAGCCAAATTCCAGCATCGTTTTCGCATGAAGTCCCAAGCTCTCATCGCTCACGCTTTTCTGATTATCCTAATCGGCGGAAACCTCGTTCTCGCGCAAACGGAAAGCATTAACCCTGGCATCAACGAATCCTACCTCAAGTCCGATCTTCAAGTTACCGAATGGGTCGAGCG
>JAJFLS010000387.1 GCA_021772595.1 Opitutales bacterium | reverse complement strand
ATCACCGAAGATATGATCAACGCCTATATCGAAATGTATCGACGCGGCATCGCTCATTCATTCGAGACCTATTCGAACGGCGAACTAGTGGGCGGTCTTTACGGCCTGTCCATAGGCGCCGCGTTCTTTGGCGAGTCCATGTTTCACACAGTGCCGAATGCGTCAAAAATGGCTCTCGCTCAACTTGTATTGTTTTCTCAACGACAAGGCTTTAACTTCATCGACGCTCAAACTCCCACTCCCCACCTTCAAAGCCTAGGAGCGGAAAGTATTTCTCGCGACCGCTTCCTCGCCGAACTCCATCAGGCTCTCGAGGCCGACTCGATCCTCGGACCCTGGAGCCTCAACGCCTAACACATTCGATTTTCATAGCCTTCCAGCTGACTTCGAAAGGGCTCTCCTCCCCGCGCTCGCAACTCCTCAAAAACCGACGCAGTTCCGCGGCGCTCATTCGACGCTCCTCCACCGCTCCAATATCGTGAAGCGATCGCAAGGCTTCTCGAGGAGAGTCGAAGGCGATCAAATCAGAGCGTGTCTCGTTTCTCAAAACATCGAAACCCGCCTCTTCAAATCGAGCGATCCATTCACTCTCGCTTCTCCACGGGAAAGCCGCGAAGCGCGCGTCCACATCTGCAAACTCGCTCAGGGAACCCTTCACAAACAAACAGACCAAAACCTTTCCTCCCGCAGCTAATGCGTTTCTCCAATTCTTCAATACGTCCTCCGGTTCCAGAGCCCATTGAAGCAAACTGCTGCTGTAGATTCGGTCTACCGGATCAGTCTCGCACCGCCACGCATCGAGCTCTCCCCAATCCACCAAGGGCAAACGATGACGCCCCTCCTGGACCATTGAACTCGACAAATCAGTCGCCCGGAACTCCCTGAATCCACGTAAGGCCAAATGCCTCGTAAAAAGCCCCGTTCCTGCTCCAAGCTCCAGCGCTCGCAGATCGCCGCAATCGCGTTCGATCCACTCCGATCCCCAATCAGCGACGATTTTCTGGATGTCCGCCTTCTCGTGATAGCGGGGCGCCTTTTGGTCAAATCTCACAGTTCAATCCCCGCCTTCTCAAGTAGCTCCGCCAAATCATGACCCGCTCCTTCAACAACATTGATATTCGGATACAGCTCTTTCAATCGCGCCGAATCCAACAACGTATCTTCCGAGCCGACGTAGCACTCCATCCGCCGGATGAATTCTCCGTCAACGCTTCCATCAAGCAAGCGTTCGATCCCCCACTTAAGCTCGACAACTGAGATCGAGCTCTTCCGGACAATCGCGCCGTTTAGACCTGCCCGCTCTCGAAAATCTAAAATCGCCGCATTCGGATCTCGATCTAGCCATCGCGACAAATAGACGAGCTGGCCACGCCTCACCTTTCCTCCTTTGTCCGAATCCGCTTTGAAATCTTCAAACGGAGCTAGCAAAATCGCGCGCTTGCACCTATCGACAATCTCCGGCCGGCCAGCCAACAGATGCGCCCCCAGCGAAAATCCAATCAACACGTCGATTTCCGGCAATCTATCCAGCTCGCGCTCCCAGTCGGAATCGGAATAGACTACACTATGCTCATAATCTGGATACATGCTCTCAACTACATCCAGAACGTAGTCCCCCTCCAAACCCCAGCCATTGACCCAAGTCACTCTCATCCCTAAACCTTCACCACTTCTCCCAAGGATTCGATAACTCGGGCGACATCGGATTCCGACAAGTTCGCCTTCAAAGATAGACGCAATCGGCTCGTTCCCTCCGGCACCGTCGGAGGACGAACCGAACCCACCAAGATTCCCCTTTCTTCCAAAGCGCGTGCAGCCTCCATCGCCGCGCCAGGCTCGTCCATTGGAATCGTGACGATTGGCGAATCCCCAAGCGAAACCCCGAAGCCCAACTCCACCAAGTGCTTGCGAAACGTCAAAGAAAGCAGGCAAATCTCCTCCCGAATCTGCCCAAATTCCTGAATACAACTAATCGCCTCTTCAGCAACCGCTGCGTTAGACGGCGAAAGATACGTCGAATAGATAAACTCGTCTGCGAAGTTAACCAAGTAATCCGCAACCGTTTCTTCGCGAAACAAGGTATACGCGCCCATCGACCCCAAGGCCTTTCCAAGCGTGCCCACAAGCGCGTCTACATGACGCTCGACATTGAAATGCTCGACCAGTCCGCTCCCCTTTTCGCCGTACCATCCGAGAGCGTGCGCCTCGTCCACGATCCAGAAAAACCCATGCCTCTCTTTGAGAGCAGCCATCTTCTCGAGATCCGGATAATCGCCATCCATGCTAAACACCGACTCCGTAACCACGAACACCACTCTTCCTCCAGTCGAGTTCTTTTCGAGAAGCTCTTCTAGATGGGAGATGTCGCAGTGGCGGTACCGCATCAAACGTGCGCCGCTACTCAGAATTCCCGAGATCATGCTAATATGAATCAGCCTATCCGCCAAAACCAGATCCCCTTTGCACGGAAGCGTCCTCAGCATAGCTTGATTCGCCACGTATCCAGAATTCCAGATCAACCCATGATCGAATTCATGCCATTTCTTCAGCGTCTCCAACAGCCGTTGATGGGCCGGACCGTATCCAGTAATCAGAGGCGACGCCGACGAGGAGCAGCCATACTGATCAACCGCCTTTTTCGCTGCGGCGATTAGGCGCGGATGACGGGCCAAATCGAGATAATCGTTATTGGCCAAATTCAGAACCTCATTGTTCGGATCTAAAACGCGGAGCGAGCGCTTCAGCCCCTCATCTCTCCGGTCCAGCAATGGCTCCGTTAGCCGATGTCTCAACGGCAGCTTCATAGCCAACCCTCCTGAATATCAGCATCTAATTGCCCAGCATTCTGAATGGCCCAAAGAGGAATCTCGCTTTTTTGAATACCTTGAATCGTCGCTTCACGAGCGACCGATTCCTGCTCTACAATCTCGTTAAGCCACACTCCCGCATTCAAGCGTTTCCCCTTCGCATATGAATAAACCATACGTGCCTGACCAATCGCCCCCACTCGATTTGGGACTACCAACGCTGTCCGCTCAATACTCAACCGCTCCGCTAGATCCGCCCAGTCAGCGCCGTCTCGATCTATGGGCGATGCCAACGATCCCGCGCCTTCGATGATACGCCAGTCGGCTTCCGGCAATACGGCCAAGCGTTTCAGAATCGAAGCAAGCTCCAACGAATCGCCTTCCCTCTCAGCAGCAGCCGCCGGAGCGATTGGAGCGCGATAAGAACAAATCGTGTATCCAGTTACCAAATCATTCGCGCATCGTTCCAAAACCGACCGAACATCCGAGTCCTCTACGTTCGCCACGCCTGTCTCTACCGGTTTGACGATCTGGACGCTGCAGCCCTTTTGGATAAGGAGCGACGCGATCGTTCCAACAACCCATGTTTTCCCAACGTCGGTATCGCTTCCGCTAACGAGCAGCGTTCTCATAGGAATCTACACCAGCGTCGCGGATTCATCATCCGCTCGGGCATGGATCGCTCGGGCCTCGGCAGGATCGAGCGACGTAAGCCCTAGCTTGTTAAGAAGCTTGTAGTCGTCGCTCGATTCGGGATTCGGAGTCGTCAGCAGCTTCTCTCCCAGAAAGATGCTGTTTGCCCCTGCGAGGTAGCAAAGCGCTTGCAGTTCCTCGTTCATTTCAGTGCGTCCCGCCGATAGTCGAACCATCGTTTTCGGCATGATAATCCGAGCCGTCGCGATGATCCGAACAAACTCGAAGCTATCCACGAATTCTCGCCCTTCCAGAGGCGTACCCGCGCAAGCGATCAGAGCATTGATCGGGACCGAGTCCGGATAGGGCTCCAAGTTGGCGAGCTCTTGGAGCATCTTCAGGCGATCGTCAACCGACTCCCCCATTCCAATGATGCCGCCGCTGCACACCTCCATCCCCGCTTCGCGGACCTTTCGAATATTGTCCAGCCGCTCGTCGAAAGAGCGCGTAGTGATAATTTCGCTATAGAATTCGCGAGACGTATCCAAGTTGTGATTATACACCGCGCATCCGGCATCGCGAAGGGCAATCGCTTGATCCTGCTCCAAAGAACCTAATGTGCAACAGACCTCCATGCCCATGTCGCTTACCACTCCAACTGTGTTTAACAGTGAATCAAACTGATCGCCATAAGGAACACGTCGCCAAGCAGCGCCCATGCAAAAGCGCGTCGAGCCGCCTTTTTTCGCAGCTTCCGCGTCTTTGAGAATCGTCGCCGTATCCAAAAGGTCCTCTCGGTCCAGTCCCGTTTCGGCGTGAGCGGACTGTGGACAATATTTACAGTCTTCGGGGCAAGCTCCCGTCTTGATCGACTTCAGCGTACATAGCTGCACCCCCGATGGATCTTGATTCTTATGATGCGTTTCTTGAGCTCTGAAGATGAGAGTCGTGAACGGCAGGTGATAGATGTCGCGGATTTCGTCTAGAGTGTATCGCATAATCAATGACTTAAATTATTCATTACCGCATCAAGCGCGGCTTCCAATTTCTCGAATAGAAAATCAATTTCCTCGTGGCTGATGATCAATGGAGGGACAATCAGAATCGAGTCAAGCAAAGGCCGCAAAAGCAAGCCATGACGCCGAGCCTCGACGCACACTTGCATCCCCACTCGATCGTTAAGCTCCCAGGACTCGCGCCCTTCTCCCGCAAAGAGATCGATCGCCGCAGCCAGCCCTCTTTGACGCAGATTGCGGACGTTTGGATGCGCCTGAAAAGCAGCCGCGAATCGACGCCCGAAATACGCTATCGTCTCCTCCAATTGGCCCGAGCCGATAAGCCTTTCCAATTTCTCGATGCTCTTCAAGGCCACACAGGCCGCCAACGGATTTCCAGTGAAGGTGTGCCCGTGATAAAAGCCATTCCCCGAATCGAACGGCCCCAAGAACGCCTCGTAGATTCGCTCAGTCGTCAAGGTCGCCGCAAGCGGCAGATAGCCCGCGGTCAGCCCTTTCGCCAAGCAAAGGAAGTCCGGCTGGACCGATTCGCTTTCGCAGGCCAGCATCGTGCCGGTTCGGCCGCAGCCCACAAACACTTCGTCAAGAATCAGATGAACATCGAATCGCCGACATAGCCCCTCGATCTCTTTCAGGAAACCGTTCGGCTGGAGCCTCATTCCGGCCGGTCCCTGGATTGACGGCTCCAGGATCACCGCGGCGACGCGAGCGGCGTCCTCTTCCAGGATTTTCTCAAGGGAATCCAAGCTCCGAGACGCATCCGCCTCGAAAACCTGCCCATCGATTTCCTCGCAGACCGGGGCCGCGAACGTTCGCGACTCGAACAGCCACGGGCTAAACTTCCCGTGAAAGTCGCCGCTATTCCCAGCCGCCATCGCTCCAAAAGTATCGCCATGGTAGCCATTCTCCATCCCCACGACGAGCCGCTTGTCCAGCTGCCCGCTCAGCTGCCAGAACTGAAACGAAAGCTTCAACGCGATCTCCACCGCACACGATCCATTGTCGCTGAAAACCGAGCGAGTCAGGCCGTCCGGTGAGAGATCGGCCAACTTTTTGCCCAATTCCGCCCCGAGAGGATGGCTCAGGCCGAGATAGGTGGAGTGCGCCACTTTATCGATCTGCTCCTTGAGGGCCGCATTGATTTCAGGGTCGTTGTGACCGTGAGCGTTTGTCCAGACCGAAGCGTTGCCATCTAGGTAGCGATTGCCTTCCGAATCCCAAAGCCAGCACCCTTCGCCGCGTTCGACGTGCAATTGCGGCAACCCGCAGTACTCCTGCATTTGCGTGAACGGATGCCAAGAATGCCGCCTGTCCCACTGATTCAGAACAGGTGTCGATGCGTTGCTCGGAACTTCCTTTAGCGCAGACGTCATTTTTCAGCTCTTGTTAAGGCAGACCTTTGCAGTCTTAACAAGCTTGTAAGCCATCTCCCCGAGAACTTCCGTCAAAGAGCTTTCAGACTATCAATCAACGCCCGGAGCTGCTCCCCGTGATTCGCCGGATCGACCTTTTCGCAGACCGCTTGGAGCCGTCCATCGGGACTGATCAGGTACGCGGACCGAGTCGGGCCGGTAAACGCCTTTCCATACATTTTCTTTTCGACGAGCGAATCCGTAGCCCGAGCGAACCCATACTCGGGATCTGAGATGAGCGGAAATCGAATCGAATGCTTCGCCGCATACTTCAAATGCGATCCAACCGTATCCCGGCTCACCCCTACCACGGAATAGCCCGCGGCTTGAATCGCCTCAAAGTGTTCCGACAAGCTGATCAACTGCTTGTCGCAACTACCGGTGTTATTCCGCATGTAGACCGATACGATTGTCGGTCCCGCTATCAGTTCACGAAACGCCATCGTCCGCTTTTCGCCGCCAAGCGCGGCCTTCACTTCAAAATCCAGATCCAACAGTTCGCCCGCTTGCATCATTGCTCTTCTCTCTTGTTCGCGACGCGTTCGCCGACAATTCCGATCGCCAATCCAGCCAGCATCAGAAGGTCTCTCGCAATAGGCCAAGCGTATCCAGTCGTCTCCGACTTCGCGTTCGAGCCAAAGCAGCCGCAATCCACATTCAACCCGCGAATCGCGCCTTGAAAAAGCAGCAGCAAAAACACAAGCGTAAGCCCGCCCGCCAACCAGCGACCGCCGCCACGTAAAGCTCCCGTCGCCAAACTGAAGCCTACACACAATTCCAAGTAGGGAACGACCAAGGCAGCCACCACGGCCACCGAAGATCCGAAAATCTGATACGTGAGTATCGAAGACAGAAAGGCTTCCGGATCGGAAAGTTTCACGACTCCCGCCCAGGCGAACGTCACGCCTAGAACGATGTATGCTATTCTGCTGAGCGCTTTCACGATCCGCCCTCCTCTACTATACCCGCTTCGAGGAGGCTTTCCCACCCTCCTTTGAGAACGTAGACTTCCTCAATCCCGAGCTCCTCGCGCAGCCGCTCCACGATCTCGTGCGACCGCATGCAAGCTAGGCTCGAACAATAGACGATGGTCGTGGCATCCGGCGGCCAGCGGTCAAGAAAATCGACTAGCTGCTCTTCCCAGTGCTCTATGTTAAGCGAAATAGCCCCATCGAGATGGGCTCGCTCGAAATCCTCGTCCGCTCGGGCGTCCACCCAAAACACTTCGGCCATGCCCTGGACCTCTTCCAGCTGGCGCTCCAATTTGTCGATACCGAACGACGGCGCGCGCGGATGAATGAAATAGGCGATCCCGCCACAGACAACCGCGATAGCAACTAAACAGAACGCCTCCTTGAAAGATCTCATAGAAAGCCCACCGCTATAGTGGCCGCCTTTCCCCATGCCAAGCCGCAAGTCCGTGACCGCCAGGAAAGAGTCAGTTATTCAAGGCCGGGTACTTCCCCTTCACCACTCCAACCGATTCCCCAAACGCGGCCTCAGCCTCGGTCAAAGATGCTCGATACGCCTCTTCGGAAATCGTTTCGATATTGTTCTCAATGTTTCCCAAAGCCGAAGCGACTTTGACAAAGCCGAAATTGCTCGAAGAGCCTTTCAGCTTATGCGACTCCTTGGCGATCGACTCCCGTTCGGAATCGAATGAAGTCGCCTTGATCGTAGCCAGTCGAGTTTCACCGTCTTCAATGAACTCCTGGAAAAGCTCGCCCATATCTTCGTCGAACTCGTCCTCGTCTTCGCCGAAGATCATCTCCAGCTGCTCCCAATCGATTAGTCCTGAATCACTCATTGCCAAACTATGCTCCAAATTAACATCAATGCAGGTGGTGGATTGTATTCAAGAGTTAGAAAGCGAGAACATTGAGACATTTAGGGCAAGCGGGCAAGTGCATTTTCAGGAGCTTCCCCGCAAAACACGCGATCAGCTCGGTATCGGGGTATTCGTAATTCGACTTCGAGGAATCCTCGTAATCTACATGCGAATACTTCCGTTGCCGTAGCCAAGATTCG
>JAJFLS010000386.1 GCA_021772595.1 Opitutales bacterium | reverse complement strand
AAATATATTTTCGAAAGACCCTATTCATCAGCTACTTATGAAAAAGCATACAAGAGATTCAAATGTTGATATTTCTAACCAGTTGATATTCAAGGACCTTTAACTGGACACTAGTGATTCCAAATTAATCCGCCATTTCGCCAGTATCTATTTACTCTGAAACACTTCACTCAACACGACCGACTCCAGGAAATCCCCGATCTACTCGAAGCTGAATGGACCTGGATATCAAAAACGATAATTGATCCCCAATGAACTCCAGTTGAAGTCTTCGGAATCGTTGAATTCAACCTTTATATCAATATAGTCATTGATGCCGTATGAGAGACCAACGCCGTAGATCAAATCGGCACCGTCATTAGAGTAGCTTACCGGACCCGCAATTGAGCCCAAAAGACCTTCGCTTTCCCACCAAAGATTACCAATTTTACCGACCAAGTTAAAATTGTTTATTGGATAGGTTCCCAATACGGAAATTCCATAGCCATCGGTTTCAAATGAACCACCACCGTCTTGGGAACTAGGCAATTCCATAGTGCCTAAATCTAGGTATCCTGCCTCCAATGAGAAGTATTCATTCAGAACATAACCAAACCTAGCCTCAAAGCCCGAATCCTCGTCCGTTTCTCCCATGAATTCAGTTTCAGCATTTATATAAGATATCCCCCAATAGTATCTTGGAGCGGCAGCGCTAGCTGAGGCAGTTGCGAACAAACTTAATATAATAACGACAATCTTCTTTTTCATTTTTCTCTCCCTAATTCTTAGTTTAAACAATTGCGTCATCGTCCACATCTGACGATGCGCGAACAAAAGTAATACGACTGAAGGTTAGAAGTAGATTCATCATTTCTCTTCTCTTCATGCTAATGCTGGCATTGGTATTTGCTTCGCCCCCGGTCCTCGCATAGCGGCAATACACCCCTACTCCATCCGCCACCGTCCTACGAACTGCGGCAAGATTTATCTCGGCACATGAGCCGAAGGCGAAACGGCGGATGCCTCGCCACAGAGCAGCGCCCGCGCATACGCGTCAACTTAACCCAATGGAATCTGTCTTAGCCGCAGAAAGTCGCAAGAGTCGCAAATCCATGAACTCTCAGGATATCGTTTAACAACGCTCGTGCCTCGCTTGATCCACGCTTCCGTCTTCGCGCTGCTACGCCGAGACAAGCCGCGTGGGCAGGATCCCTGGCAAGCCAGGGGCAGGATCGAAACTGGAAGAGGTTCCCTAGCTTGGCGGCCTCCCCTTTCCGGATTCCCGGCTGCGACCGGGTTCTTCGAAACCACTGGGAAAAATGGAATTAAACGTCCTTCGCATTGACCGGAAGAATCATGCCCTCGCCCAGCAAGGATCCTGCCTCGAGCCTAGACGAGAGATCAAGCGAGCGCAGAGAGCGTTGTCCTTTCAATCTACTCATAGTTAAGTTGACGCCTATGCGGGACGGCGGCGAGCCCATTACCAGCCGCTAGCATCCTTTTCCGACTCCCCACAAAACCGCAGTCAGTCGTCGTACATGCGGTTCTTCCAAATCAAGGCAGAGGGACGGATCAGGGCTTAGAATGCGACTCGAAAGGAAATCCTCAACGACGCATACATTTCCCGACTAATGGCAATCGTATTTGCTTCCCTTACGATCGTTTTTCTTATCAAATCGAGTGTATACCCTTACTAGTGGCCTGTTCAACGATTAGTAATAAATAGTTAACCCCCTCCCCAAATGATGAATAGTGCTACTATTAAGAGTCTTCTATTGGCTCTAATCACAACCGCATTCATGGGCACCGCGCAAGCCCAAGAAGAAAGAGCCTATGCTCGAGTGTTTTATGTCGACGTGAAGCCTGGAAAAGGAGCCGAATACCGAGAATTCAACTCGGAAGTTTGGAGCAAAGTTAATCAGGTCCGAGCCGATGCGGGAGAGATCTCCGCTTATTACCTTAATCGCGCGAGGGTCCCCTCTGGCGAACGGGCCAATTGCGACTATATGGCCGTTTACGTTCCGCAAGGCGGCTTAGGTGGCGAATCGATGTCGATGGACGACGCCCTCAAGAAGGCCAAAATTAAAATGACTGGCGATGAGTTCTGGGAAAAAGTACGCGATCTTTCGAGCCTTCTCTACAGCGAAATCTGGTATCGGGTCGATAAGGTGGGACCAGATGCTGAAGTCAGAAATTTGATGATGCTCGACTACATGGATGTTCACAACGTGGATGATTGGCTTGAAATGGAGGACACCATATTCAATCCCGTTCACGAAGCTCGGATAAAGGACGGGGCGATGGTTGGCTGGAGCGCCCACCGGCTGTTTCTGCCCCGTGGGACGAGCGTGCCTTACAATGCGGCTACGGTTAACATATTCCCAGATTGGGCATCCATAGGAAATATGCAGGTAGTCAATTATTTCGAGAAGACCCATTCCAATTTGGATACAACCGGGCTCTGGAAAAGAGTCGGCGCGTCCCGAGACATCGTAAGAAGCGATGTCTTTGAAATCATCGGTAAGGTAACTCCATCGAAGTAGCCCAACCTCAAAGCGAGGCCGGTCAGTCCCAGCAGCGAACACTCAAGGATCCCCGGAGCAAGCTCTCTACCTACGGTCGACTGAGGCTTTGCCTCAGCGGGGCATTTCTAAAGGTAGGGAGGACCGGCCCGGTCCTCTTCTCAATCTAAACGGAGGACTGAGCCAGTCCTCCCTACCAAAGCCGAAGCAACAGGCTTCGCAACGCTACGCCCCGTCAAGAGCTTCGGGGCATTAGACCCAAAAGCAATCAAGGATCGTCTCTCTCCCAGCCAAGGCCCAGGAGAGAGTCGGTCCCGTTTTCTGCCCCATATCCAAGCTTGAGTCTCTGGGGTAAACCCTGTAGTAAATTCGATGTCCCCCTCCCCGCCCCGCTATGGAAGACGATCCCAAGCCTCCCTCCGAACCCGTTCGACCCGCTCAGGGCGAGCAATCGGAAACCAGTTTCCGCAGACTGTGGTCCGAACTGAAACGCCGTCACGTGGTTCGCGTGGCTGCGGTGTACGCGGTCGTCGGTTGGCTCGTTATCCAGGTGGCCAACGCGACATTCGCCGACTTCGGAATCCCAGTCTGGGCCTATCGTTTCGTTGTGCTGATGGTTGTATTGGGATTTCCGATATCGCTGGTCGTGGCATGGGCTTTCGAGCTAACCCCGGAGGGTATCAAGACAAGCAGGACAGCCAGAGAAGAACATCCGGATTCTCACAAGGACGTGTCCCACGCAAAGAAGCGGCACTGGTTCTCCCTAGGGCTAGCCGCTGCCGTTCCGACTGTGATATTCGGCGTTTTGGCCCTGTTCTTTTACATTCGATTGGGCGACGTCACACAAGAGTCAATTGGAGACAAATCGATTGCAGTTCTGCCGCTGGAGAACATGAGTCCCGATCCAGGGAATGCTTTTTTTGCGGATGGCGTTCATGAGGATGTTCTAACCAATCTCTCCAAGATCAAAGCTTTGAGAGTTGTTTCCAGAACATCGACACTACAGTACCGAGACACGGTCAAAACATCAAAGCAGATTGGTGAAGAGCTTAATGCCCGGTATCTTGTAGAAGGCTCGGTAAGGCGTACGGGCAACCAGGTCCGAGTCACGATCCAGCTGAATGATGCCCAAGCAGATGAACACCTTTGGGCCGAAAGTTATAACCGAAGCCTCGATGATATTTTCGCAATTCAAGCCGAGGTCGCCAAGAAAATTGCGGACCAGCTTCAAGCGGTCCTTAGTCCTGAGGAAGTTGAAGAATTGGAATATCGGCCCACCGAAAACCAAGAGGCCTATGACTACTATGTACAGGCTCGTGAGTTAAGTATTTCAAGTGAAGAAGCACAACGGCTTGCCGAGAAAGCAGTGGCTCTCGATCCCGACTTTGCCGAAGCCTGGACTCATTTGGCTAGAGGGCTCATCTTTAACTGGCGATGGCAAAAATACCGTAATGATCCTGAACTCCTGGCCAGGGCACGCCATGCCTATAACGAAGCTCTCAGGTCAGGACCGGGTTTGGCCGCGGTGTATCGCATGCAAAACATCTTCGCCTTTAACGAGCGATACGACATACAGGCGTCCATTGAGTATATGCTGAAAGCAATTGCCGCAGATCCGAGCCAGATATCCCTCAAGGGTAGCTTTGCATGGCGATATGTGCAATTAGGACGCTTGGCTGAGGCGCTGCATTATTTTGAAGCGGACTATCATGCCGACCCTTTGAGCGTGCAACTGGCCGAAAACCACCGATTGGTAACTGCCTATGAAGCAAGTGGCATGTGGGAGGAAGCGCAGGCCTTGATCAAGGACATTCTAAGTCGGTCCGATGGCGGCGCTTCCTGGCAGCGAAGACTGGCCGTCGTGCAATATCACCAGTCAGGCGATAAGAAAGCTCTCATCAAAAACCTCAAAAGGATTCCCGGTTATACGGATGATCCGGAACGAAAAACGTGGATTGAACTTCAAGCAAAAAACTATCCTATAGTTCTGAAATATAGCCCAGAAGAGGGGGGTCGAGGCCCTTCGTCATTGCGTTATGGAAACAGTCGAACCAATTCTTTCAAACTGCATCCTTTCAGTACACTTAGAGCGCTTATCTGGTTCGAACTCGGCAACGAGGAAGAATGGCTTATCGAAACAGAAAATGCTAAGACTCATTTGAAGGAGATCGTTGAGAATGTTCCTTTACCGGATCCCTGGTTTTGGTCCAATCTTGCGATCATTTATAGTTTAGAGGGCATCCGGGACCAAGTCGAAGTTTCAATTTCTAAAGCTCGTGAGATTGCCAGCACTGAGTATTATAAATACTTTAACCAGTTAGAGTGCGAAATGCACATCGCCATCGCCTACCTCGTCCTCGGCGACCACGACAAGGCCATCGAAACTCTGGAAGCCGCTAGCAAGATGGACAGCCCCATCTTCCTCAATCGCGAACTCGACCTCTGGTTCATCTTCGACCGCCTGCGGGAGGATCCGAGATTTGATAAATTGCTAGAGGATTAGTTTTGCCCACTACCGAGCGAAGCGACACGTCACTACGAAGTAGTCCAATCACACGGATGAACACAGATATAGATTTAAATGAAATTGAAGATCCTCGAATCCCATGGCTCGGCGAAGCTGCGCGAAGACGGCTGGTCCCGCGACTGTGGATACATGTCAACTTAAGGCGTTAATAACATGTCAGAGGAAGGAATTGGCCGCAAAAAGGCGCAAGAGACGCAAAACGAATACAGATATTTCAAAAAATCAGAACCAATCGCCGGATATAAGGACATTACAATATTAATAACATTTCGAACCCGCAAATTTTGCGCTTTTTGAGCCTTCTTGCGACTATTATGAATTTGCTCTAGTTAAGTTGACGCCAATGCGCGATTGCCAACGAAAGAAAAACGACCCCATGACGCTTAAACCTATGCTCAAAAGAATTCTATTTCTATTATTTACCGTAAGCTACTTGGCCTGCGTCATGACCTCTTTCGCCGAGGCAGAAGAACTACTTTCGAACCTACAGGTTAGCATTGCCGACGATGCTACCGGCGAACCAACGGAGGCGCGGGCGCGATTGATCAACATCAACGATAAGGACGCAGAAATTCCTGCTGTAGGGATTGGTGTGATGTACGGCCGCTTTGATAGAGCTGAGGGTTACGCGTTTCAACCCGATGGCGCGTTTTACGTCGACGGTGGCTTCGAAATCGAAGTTGCCCCCGGGACTTATCGCCTCTCAATCTCCAAGGGCTTCGAGTATCTGCCACAGGAACTCGAATTCGAACTATCAGCCGGGGACAGTATAGCGAAGCACGTGGCCTTGAAACGCTGGATAGACATGCCCGCGCGCGGTTGGTATTCGGCGGACGACCACATCCACATCCGTCGTTCACCGCGGGAAAATCCCCACATTTTGAAATGGATCGCGGCAGAGGATATTCACGTCGGCGCGATGCTACGGATGGGCGATTTCTGGAGTACCTATTATGAGCAATACGCATTCGGCGATGAGGGCGTATTTCAGGATGACGGTCGCGTTCTTACATCTGGACAGGAAGAGCCGCGCACTCATGAAATCGGACATACCATTTCTCTGATTGCCGACGACACCGCCCGTTTCCAGAAGGAGTATTATTTTTACGACCGGGTCTTCGATCGCGTGCATGAGTTGAACGGATTGACCGGTTACGCCCACCAAGGCATGTCATTTCACGGATACCGCGGCATGACCATGGACGTGCTCCGCAACAAATTGGATTTCCTGGAATTGCTGCAATTCTGCGTGGCCGAGGGACCGGTCCACTCGGAACACTATTACTTTTTTCTCGACCTTGGATTCAAGCTTACTGCCACTGCCGGCTCTGATTTCCCCTGGTGTGGCGAATGGCCGAATGAGGAAAACGGCGTTTCGGGCCGCTTCGCTCAAATCGGCAACGCGCGATTCTATACCCACGTGGGAGATACTTTTTCGTTTGAAGGATGGAAAGAGAATTTCAAAGCCGGGCGGACCTTTGTCAGTAGCGGGCCGATGATGGAATTGCGGGTAAACGGCGCCATGCCCGGCGACACGGTTCAGGTAAGCAAAGGCGATAGACTGCGCATCTCCGCCAAGGCTTTGGGGCACACGGATCGCGTCCCCTTGCAGAAGCTGGAAATTATCGGACATAGCCGGGTATTCAAATCGGTTTCCATTGAAAACCCGGGACAATCGGATGAGGAACTTGTTATCGATATGGAGTTTCCCGCCGAGCAAGGGATATGGATCGCGGCTCGCAGCACGGCTGGCAAATATCAGTCTGCGCATACGACGCCCGTTTACGTCTCGGTGGATGGCGGAGGTTTCCACGACGCAACAACGGCTGCAGCCAATCTGGATCAGTGTGAGAGTTACTTAAAGGAGATCGAAGAGGTAGTAGCCGAGCGAGACGATCGCATCGATTATCATGCCTGGCGTTACCAGGATGGGCTCGATAAGCGAATTGCCGAAACTCGGGTCATTATCAGTCAATTGCGATCGAGTCTAAAATAAAGGATCCCCGGGGCTCTTCGACTTCGCTCAGGATCTACGACAAACCCCCAGGTATTCTCAGGTAGCGGCCGATCTCCGAGCGGCCATGTTTTGTAGCGGGACGACTGCGTCGTTCCGATGGACTGGCGACTATGGTCCCGCATGCGGGAAGATCGGCCGCGACC
>JAJFLS010000385.1 GCA_021772595.1 Opitutales bacterium | reverse complement strand
TCCAACGATCGAGAGCCATTGAGACCCTCGACGCCTCCTTCGCCGTTCTTGGTTCGCGACAAAAACGTCAGCGCTCCCGTCCCGGTATTCCGCGAAAAAATGCTTACCGCATCATCGTTCATCGACGCCACGTACAGGTATGCCCCATCCGGCGATATCGTCATGTCGTAGCTTCCATCGAGTCCATCAATGCCATTTTGATCGTCGTAATACGCCTCGATGAAAACGAGCTCTTCGAGCGGCTCTGGCGGCGGCGGATCCGGCTCGGGTTCCTCTCCACCATCCTGCCCATGAAGTACCAGTCCCACGCTCGAAAAGAGCAGCGTGGCCGAAAACGTCCGCCAAAACTGACTAGGCAAAAAGAATCTCATTGATGTTGCAGCCTATTACTTAGCAGTCGTCGTGCCTTCAGCTCGCTATTAGCAAATTATTCACAAAGAAAAATAAGATGAGCCCAAATATACCGTTTCGAAACGCACCCGAGCCACTCTACCAATTCACCATTCAAAATTCACAATTCACAATTGCCAAACCCCGCCCGTTCCCTCTCATTCGAACCTAATCCATGCGCGCCAAGGAGCTTTACCTGCACACCTCTAACCGAATCGAATCGCTCGCTGAGCGGCTTGTGGAAGTTTCTCGCGCGCAACCGCTTGAGTCCATCTTGGACCAGGAGACGGTGATGACCCTTAATCCCGGCATGGCTCGCTGGCTCAGGTTCGAAATCGCGAAATCGCTCGGCGTCTGTTTCGGTTGGGATTTCCCCTTCCCAGGAAAACTCTTCCAGAAAATTCTCTCCGGATTTGAGTCCGACCATCCCGAAGGCGGCGTTTTTGACGAGCACCTAGCCCGATGGGCCCTGTTCGACCTGCTCGACGATTTGGAAGACGTCCCTCATTTTGGCCTGCTGAGGCGATATTGCGAAAAGGGATCCGCGCGGCGTTTTCAGCTCGCCAATCGACTAGCCCGGCTCTTCGACCAATACCTTCTATACAGGCCCGAAACCATCGTTGGCTGGGAATCGGATCCGACCGACACCGACTGGCAAGGCGAACTCTGGAGACGCCTCTTGCCACGCGTATTCGATGTTTCGCGACGCCCTAAACATATTGCCCGAATTTGGCAGCTCTTGAGGGCCGCCAACGCGTCTCGATTCGATCCCGACACAAGCGTTTGGCCGAATCGGCTATCCGTATTCGGAGTCTCGTCACTCCCTCCGCTCTACCTGGACCTTCTCGACGTCGTTTCCTACTATCGCCCCGTCCACATCTATCTCCTCCAGCCCTCCGACCTCTATTGGGCGGACCTCAAATCGAACAGGCAAATCGTCCGCGCCTCACAACGCGCCGCATCGACTAACGATCAGCATGAACTCGAATTCGAAGGCCACACCTACGAGATCGGCAATCCGCTCTTGCCCTCGTTTGGAAAACAAGGCCAGGCATTCCTCGACCTCATACTGGACAAGGACCCAATCCAGGATGACGAAAGTTTTCAGGAACCCAGCCCAGGCACCCAATTGAATTGCCTCCAGTCCGATCTCTTCACCCTGGAAAATCGATCGGACAAGTCCCCTTCAAACCAACCCCAATATCCATTCTCCGACTACGACGGAACTCTGCAATTCCATAATTGCTCAAGTCCCCGGCGGGAAATCGAAACGCTCTGGGACTACCTCGTAGAATATTTCGCGAACCATCCAGGAGCCCAGGCAAACGAAGTCCTGGTCATGGCCCCTGACATTCAAGACTACGCAGGACACATCGACTCCGTTTTCAATGGTAGTCGCTACGGGGACCCCTCAATCCCGTTTTCAATAGCGGATCAATCAGGATCTCAAGAATCGGCATTCCTGTCAGGGCTTATCGAATACCTCGAGCTTCCCCAGAAAAGGGCGACCGCCAGCGAGATTGCGAATTTGCTGAACTTACCGATCACACGGGAAGCATTTCGCTTCTCGGAATCCGATGCCAATCGCATCATTTCCTGGATACGCGATATGAGGATTGTTTGGGGCTGGGACGATGCACATCGAGAATCGTTCGGAGCTTTTCCCGCATCGCGAAGCACCTGGTCGGAGTTCAGAACGCGACTAGCCGCTGGCATGGCCTACGGGAACGAGTCCCAACTTCTGCCAAGCGGTCTTTCTCCCTACTGCGAAATCGAAGGCGAATCGACCGAGCTTGCGGGTCGTTTTTTGGAGTTTCTGAATTTTCTCGAAGAATTCAAACGAGATTGCGACCGATCCGATACGATCGCCTATTGGAACGAGCAACTGTGCGCCTTGCTCGACCGACTCAAGCCCAAAGACGAAAACGAGCAAAACCGATACCAGGCGGCAATCGAACTGATCCAAGAAGCGCTCCCCTCAAGCGCCTCGATCCAAGCTCCCGGGAAAGAGGCGATCTCATGCGTGCTTCAGGCGCTTGAGTCGAGTTCCCCATCAACTGGATACCTAAGCGGCCGTGTGACTTTCTGTTCTCTCAAGCCAATGAGAAGTATTCCCGCAAAAGCGATTTGCCTGCTCGGGATGAACAGCGACAACTTCCCGCGAAAGTCAATTCGCCCTCAGTTCGACCTACTTTCGATTAGCCCGAGAAGCGGCGACCGAAATATGCGCGATGAGGACAAGCAGTTTTTTCTCGAAACCATCCTTTCCGCCCGCGAACGTCTCTTCGTTAGCTACCAGGGCATATCTCCCGTAAACGACAATACTCGCGAACCTTCAATCGTCGTGGCCGAGCTGATCGATTACCTCAAAGCGGCTTTGAGCGAATCCGAATTCTCGAAGATTCAATTCAACCATAAACGGCAATCATACGATCCCGAATACTTTGAAGGCGGACAACTCTTCACCTATTCGAAAACGCGAACAAACGACTGCAATGCCTACATCGAAAGCGAAAAAACATCGGCCGATCCAGCCCCAACTCCGCCGCCTCCAAAACCAAAGGAGATCGATGATCCGAACATCGAAATCGATTCGCTAATACGATTCTACAAGTTCCCGCAAAGGACCTTCGTCGAATCCACTCTCGGTGCTCGATTTCCCCAGCAGGAAGACGAATTGCTCGATATCGATCCGTTAGGCCAAGATCCGCTTTCTCGCTACGAAATACGAAAGCGATTCGCCCAAGCGATCCGTTCCGGAGAGCCGGTCGACTCAATCGACCCCGCGTTGATCGCCTCCATAAAATTGCTCCCGCCGGGCCACCTTGAGCAACTCTCCTACGAATCGCTTCTCGAAGAGGCTCGAACGCTCGAACGCCTGTGGCGAGATACTCCCGTTTCCGAAAAAATCGAAATTCTACGGGTAGATATTTCCGGGCCCGATTTTCGGCTTTCCGGACCTTTGCGGCGAAACACGTCTTCGGGAAATCAATATCTCATCCATCCCGGAAAAATGAATGCGAAAACGCATCTCGAATCTTGGATACAACACTTGATCGCGAATTCGATCGAGCCCACCACGACCCAAGTTTTCAGTTTAGTTGATAGCGACAAATCAATTGCCCTCGCCCCAAGCTCAGAGTCGCTGGAGATCCTCGGCGATCTAATCGAATCATACCGCCAAGGTCTCGAAAACCCGATCCCCTTCTTTCCGCAACTTTCGTTCGAGGCTCTGGAAACGCTCGAAAAAAGATCCTCCATCCCCTCGGTCGACGGCGAATCCGAAACTCTTTTGAAGTTGAGCCAGTCACTTCTGGAAAAGGATAGACATTCCACTTTCGGCCAACCCAAGTATCCCTGGGACTCCTACATCCTTGCCTGCTTCGGAGAAAATTACGTCCTCGACGAAAAATACGTTTCCGTTTCGCAAGAAATCTGGGGACCTTTTCAACAGTCGCGCTTAACGGAGGAAGCCGTCCACTAATGTTCGCTTTCGAACAAGGGGTATCAATCATCGAAGCGAGCGCGGGAACGGGGAAGACCTACACGCTCTGCCGCATTGCGCTCAAGTTGACGCTTGAGAAAGACATCCCGATCGATCGCATTCTCTGCGTCACTTTCACCCAAGCCGCAACAGAAGAGCTTTCGACCCGCATTCGAGAACTCTATCGCGACTGTCTTGATCAGCTCGAATCCGGAAAAATTGAAGAAGCCGTATTGAAAGATATCCTAGCTACAGAAACCATCGATATTCCGCAGGCACAAAAACGACTCCGCTACAGTCTGGAAATTTTCGACGAAGCGCCGATTTCTACGATTCACGGCTTCTGTAAACGTTCGCTGGATTTAGTATCGCTTGAAACCGATACCGCATTCGACGCCAATCTCGAACAGATCGAAGACGATCTCATCGAACGGCTGAAGAACGAATACATCCGTATTCACATATTGGAACGCTCTGTTTTCCTAAGTGCCGTATCCGCCGCAAAGCCAACAGTTCAAAAGAAACTTCAGCTCATCGGTCGCGAATGCTCCTCCCATCCATACGCTTTGCTGGAACCTGCCGGATCCGAGTTTTCCCTCGGAGCGCTCGACGAAACTTTTCAGGCAGCGCTTCAGGCAACCCAAGTCTTCCTCGACAAGGCCGATACGATTACGCCCCATCTTAAGAAACGATCAAAGCTCGATTCGCTTCTTAAACTCGAAAACAAAAACGCTCTGGAAGCGCTCTTAAAACGAGGTCACCCGCTAATCTCCGATCTCACTCTCCTTGAATCCCTGACCAGCGAAGCCTGGAAGAAGGGCGTCAAAAAATCCGCGGAAGGGATCAATCAACCCAAAGTCTTCGAACTCGTAGACGCATTCTGGAGACAAACCGCGCTCTCCTTCGACGCGATCGCTGCTCGCTACCGAGATTGGCTCTTCAAACACCTCCGAGCTGAGAAGGAACGTCGCAACATTATCTCCTTCAACGATCTTCTCCACTTGCTCGACCGAGCTCTCGACGAAGATCGCGGACAAGAAAT
>JAJFLS010000384.1 GCA_021772595.1 Opitutales bacterium | reverse complement strand
ACTTAGCTTAACGTCAACGATCGCTGATCGCCGAGACCCTCTCCGCTCGCCCCGCATTGCGCATTGACTCAATTACGCACAAATTTATCATCAATTCCTCAATGTTTCATCGCTGTATCCTCATTTGCGTTCTATTTGTTGCTGCACATTCGTTTGGCCGAGGCCCCAACCAGAAGACGATGACGATTCCTGGCATCGACCTAGTGATGATTCGCGTCAATGCAGGCGCCTTTACCATGGGCAGCCCGACCGATGAACCGCTTCGCGACAAGGCGGAAGGACCGCGGACCGAAGTGAAGCTTACCCGCAATTTCTGGCTGGGAAAAACAGAAGTGACCCAAGCTCAATACGAAGCCATCGTCGGCTTGAATCCGAGTCGATTCAAAGAAGTCGGCCCCAACGCGCCCGTCGAAGAAGTTTCATGGGACGACGCCATGACGTTTTGCAAGCTTCTCAACGAGCGCGAACGCGCGGCGAAACGCTTGCCCAAGGGCCGCGCCTACACGCTGCCAACCGAGGCGCAATGGGAGTACGCCTGCCGGGCAGGCACGACCACTTCCTACGCCGGTGCCCCATCCACCATGGGATGGTCCAATGGAAACAGCAAAGAAACCACTCATCCCGTGGCTCAGTTGCAGCCCAACAATTGGGGCTTCTACGATATGTCGGGCAATATTTTAGAATGGTGCTTCGATTGGTTTGGTGACTATCCCGGTGGTTCTGTGAAAAATCCGACCGGTCCAAAGCGCGGGCATTTTCGGATGGCCCGCGGCGGTAGTTGGAGAATGGATGCAAGAGTAGGTCGTTCAGCAGCCCGCTCAGGCGGATCCCAAGGACGCCGCGATTATACAATCGGCTTTCGACTCGCGCTTAGTCCGGTGGAAAAGTAAACCGTAGGGGCGATCGTTGATCGCCTGCGCAACCAACGGTCGCATCTACAATCTACCTACCTAAAAAACAAAGCATCCCAGGGCGAGCCCCGAGGTATTCTCAGGTAGCGGCCGATCTCCGAGCGGCCATATTTTGTAGCGGGACGACTGCGTTGTTCCGAATCTCTAAGCAATTCTCGTCAACTGCCCGCCTCCTTCGACTTCCGTATCCACTCCAGCGCCTTCGGAGCAAAAAACGCGGCCAAAAGAAGAAGTACCAATACCGCGCAAATCGGCCTTGTGAAAAACGGCATGAGATCGCCCTCCGTCTTTATCAGCCCCGTTCGCAAATTCTCCTCGACCATCGGTCCGAGAATCAGCCCCAGAATCAGAGGAGCCAAGGGCGTTTTCTGCGACTCGAGATAGAATCCCACTAAACCGAATCCCGCCATCAGATAGACATCGAACAGGCTATTCCTCAGCGAATACGCCCCCACCACGGAAAACACGAGCACTGCGACCATGACCACGCTTCGCGGTAATCTGAGTATCCACCCAAACGTTTTCAAACCGGCATAACCGCACGGAATCAGCAAAATCTGCGTAACCAATGCGATCACAAAAATGGAATGTATCTGCTCAGGATTCTGCTGAAAAATCAGCGGCCCAGGCTTAATCTCGTACATCTTAAATGCGCCGAGAACGATGGCCGTAACCGCATCGCCCGGAATTCCGAAAACCAACGCCGGTATCCAAGCTCCCGCTACAGCGGCGTTGTTCGCGCTCGTTGGGGCGACCACTCCAGCGATTTCCCCTTTGCCAAACGCTTCTCGATTTTTAGACGAACGTTGCTCCATTCCGTAAGCCGCCCAAGCCGCTATATCCGCGCCCGCGCCAGGAAGCGCTCCGATTACCGTTCCGGAAAGCGACGACTTCGCTACCACAATCTTGTTTTTCCAAATCGCCTTAAATGCGCTTCCAATCGAATCCTTTCCACTCGCTCCAATTAGCGCCGACTCCGCTGACGACGACCTGCTCAGAACTGAACGAATCACTTCCGAAACTCCAAACAACCCGATCATCACCGGGATGAAACCCAAGCCACCCATCAGTTCAGCGTTGCCAAACGTAAACCTCTGCGCTCCACTCACCACATCCAGCCCCACCGTTGCCAACAGCATCCCCAAGCCTGCCGCAATCAGCCCTCTCAAAGTATTGCCCGCGCTCACAACCGCACTCATGCTCAAGCCGAAAATGGCCAGCCAGAAATACTCGAAATTCGAAAAGCGAAGCGCGAAGCAAGCTAGCTGAGGCGCAATGAAAATCAATAGCCCCACCCCAATTAATCCGCCAATGCTCGAACAAAACAAGTCAATGAGCAAAGCGAATCCTCCCCTGCCTTGTTTCGCCAGTTCGTGTCCATCCAAGGTTGCCGCCGCCGATGCAGGCGTACCCGGAATCCGGAGATAAGTCGCCGGAATGTCTCCCGCGAAAATCGCCGTAAAGCTCACCCCGATGATCATCGCCAGACCCGTATTCGGATCAGGCATGTAGAAGCTGACCGGCACGATCAGCGCCACCGCCATAGTCGCCGTCAATCCCGGTGTCGCTCCGACGAACACTCCGAAAAGCATCCCCAGCAGCCAGGGAACGAGCACATGAAACTGTAGCAGATCCGAAATCATATTGACGCTAGAATGGCAGCCCCAGCACTCCCGCCGGCAACGGAACATGGAACAGTGCCCCGAAGAGAAGATTCACAATCAGTACCAAGATAACGGATACCGTAGCTGACAGTTTCCATCCCGTCTCTAGAAGCATCATCATTGCTGTGGCCAACGCCAGCGTACCCAGCGAGAAGCCCAGCCACGGAATCGCGACGATA
>JAJFLS010000383.1 GCA_021772595.1 Opitutales bacterium | reverse complement strand
GCGACTCCAGCTCCGACCAGTACTCCGGTTGCGAGGTATACTGATCGCAGGCCACGACAGACCATTTTGTCAAATCAACTCCCTTTCGCGGGAGAAGAATATTGGGTACCTCGAGACCGATGCTTTCTTTGTCCATGCTTTGCCCTAGTTTGAAAAAATGCAGATCGAAAAAAAAGGCAAAGCGAGTCGTTCATAACTCATTTTGCCCTTATTGAAATTGTCCACTGATTGCCGCAGACAGCGATTTCGTAGTGAAACGCTTAACTGTGGCGGCGACGGAACTTGTTCTGGAACTTCTCGACGCGGCCCGCCGTATCGACGAAACGCTTTTCACCCGTGTAGACCGGATGGGAGTCCATCGTGATATCGCGGATCACTTTGACGTGCTCTACACCGTCGATCGTTTCCGTCTGCCCCGTCTTGATCGTCGAGCGAGTCACGAACTGGCGTCCGGTCGATACGTCGACGAATACGGCTGGGTGGTAATTTGGATGAATGCCTTCTTTCACAGTATGCGAGAAATTGAGTTAGCCCTGACGCGCTTTGAAGCGAGGATTAGTTTTGCAGATCACGTATACGCGACCCTTGCGACGAACCACTTGGCAGTTCGGATGGCGCGCTTTTGCGGATTTGAGTGATGAGACAACTTTCATAAGGGGCGATAAGAGATACGGCGCTCAGTCCCCTGTCAATAACACTTTTCTCGAAAAACCGAGATTTCGCTCCGGCCGGAAATCGGCTAATTCCGCTCGAGCGGCTCGGGCGCCATCGACATCAAGCCCAGCTCCAGATTGATATTCATGATCACATGCCGCCAGAGCTGGTCCCCCTCCATGTGCGACAAGGCGTGGCCATCCATTTCCGAAACCACCCAAGCATTGTCCGACAATTCGCTCGTAAGCTGGCTTTTGCCCCAGCCCGCGTAGCCCCTAAAGGCCCGGAGCCTCAAATCCGGATCCGCCTCGCGTTTCGCCTTCGCGCTAGACGGCTCCAGCCCGAAAAACAACTTAAACTCGCCCGCCTGCGGCTTCACCTTCCAGGCCGCCAAAATGATCTGATCCGTGGAAACCGGACCCCCAATGTAGAGCGGCACGTCCTCCAGGCCGAAGTCGGCGAACGCGTCGTCCACCTCGCCGAGATTCAATCCCGAGCTCTTGTTCACGACCACTCCGAGAGAGCCCTCGTCCTCGTGAGCGGTCATCAGGATCACGCTGCGAACGAAATTCGGGTCCTTCAATTGAGGATGAGCCAGGAGTAGAGATCCCGTTACTTCGAATTCGTCGCCTTTTGTTTCGTCGAACATCTTCCTGCCTATATTGCCCCAAGCCGGTCCAAAAGTTCAACAGAAGATTGGGTAAAAGATCGACTAATGGCAATCCACCAAAAATATTTCCCGCATGGCACGACTTGAAGACATCGTCTCCTTCTGCGACCAGCGGGCCCGCACCCACGAAGTAGCCGACTTTCGCGAAGCCCTCAATGGCCTCCAATTCTCCAACAACGGCGAAGTCGCCAAGATCGGAGCCGCCGTCGACTCCGGCCTCAAGCCCTTCGAACAGGCTATCGATTTCGGAATCGATTTTCTGATCGTCCACCACGGCATGTTCTGGAACGGCGCCAAACGCGTCGTCGACGCCGAATACCGCAAGTACAAAGCCCTCATCGACGGAAACCTCGCAGTCTACGGCTGCCACCTCCCGCTCGACGCTCATCCGGAGATCGGCAACGCCGCCTGCCTCGCCCGAGCCATCGACGCCCCGCAATCCGGCACATTCCTCCCGTACGAAGGCACGGACATCGGATTGATCTGCGACTGGTCCGCCGACCGCGACGCGCTCAACGCCGCCCTAACGAAGACATTCGGCCCGAAAATCGCCTGCATGGAATTCGGCTCAGCCAATCCCGCCAAGATCTGCATCACCACCGGCAGCGGCAACAGCGTCGTCGACCAAGTCAAAGCAACCGGAGCCGACACCCTGATCACCGGCGAGCTGAAACAGCATTTCTTCAACATCGCCCAAGAGGAAGGCCTGAACCTCTACGCCTGCGGCCACTACGCCACCGAAACCTTCGGCGTCGATGCCCTCGCCCGAGAAGCCGCCGCTCACTTCAACCTCCCCTACGAATTCATAAAAACCGACTGCCCGCTCTAGACTACCTCTTCACACTCCCCGACCGTTTAAATTACAACGTGGTAATTTAAACGGTCGGGGAAGCGATAGACCTATTTCAACCACAAATCGAATGTTTCAAAGGAAAGTCAGCCCTACCATTATCCATCCGCGCTAATCCGTGCCATCCGTGGGCGAAAACCAACTTGACCATCTGCGTATATCTGGACAATCTGCGGGCGAAATTCTTTGCGGCTACCACTCTGTTCAATCTGTGCTCTCTGCGTAATCTGTGGTTAATAAACCGATTCCCTCTCAAAACATATCCCATTCGTGAAAATTCGTGCAATTCGTGGGCAACTCGCTAACAAGTAACAACATGAAACGCATCGCCATTCTGAACGGACCCAATCTCGACCGCCTCGGCAAACGAGAACCGGAAATCTACGGCTCCAAAACACTCGACGATTTGGCTAACGATCTTCGCGAACAGTTCCCGGATGTCGCGTTCGAATTCTACCAGTCGAATCACGAAGGCGGCCTAATCGACAAGATCTCCGAACTCGCCGAGGGCGATTGCGACGGCATCGTTTTCAATCCCGGCGCCTACTCCCACACCAGCATAGCGCTTCGCGACGCGGTCAGCGGATCGAAGATTCCCACCATCGAAGTCCACATCAGCAACATCCACGCCCGCGAACGCTTCCGCCACCACTCCCACACCGCATCGGTTTCCAAAGGCGTCATCGCCGGACTCGGACTAAGCGGCTACGGATTCGCAACCCAAGCTCTGCTTGGATAAAAATCCTAGGAACTGTAGGAGCCTGCTTGCAGGCGATAAATGGTAGGGCTGACTATCCTTAGTCAGCCGAGGGAAAGAGCCACCGGCTCGACTGCTTAGGGTTTCAGCTGTGAGCTCAGCCAAGCGGATAAAGCTACTCTACCATTCTTACGAATCTCGATATAATCGCCTGCAAGCAGGCTCCTACACTCAACAATCCAACAATCCTCACCAACCATTTTGGCAAAAGATAAGGGCGGCTGTCTTGCCGCCCTTTGACGCTATCATCCCCTGGATATTATCGAAATAATAGTGCCAGGCATCGCGTCTCTAATCTATGGTTTGAAGCTAACAAAACAGCCGCGGAGGTCAATACCGATTCACCTAATTTAGCGAATTTATTCCAAATGCTTTAGATCGTATTAGAAGCTCTGATGAACGCTCGTTTTCGGCTAAAACCGGCCTAATGATTCTCGTGCTCGACGACCCCTTCACTAAGTGTTTCACCCAGTTGGCCGCGCGAAAACCGCCATTTCGATTCGACCCTCGCCTCCAAAAACGAGAAAGACCCGGCGGTCCCACATCCGCCGGGCCAAGCAACGACTCAGTTTTGGAACTAAAGTCTAATTGAAACTAATCTCGCTAAGCCTAAAAATTTGTCTGTCGTCAGCCGGAATCTTGCGATCTCGACTGTGCCCAAAGTATATCAAAGCGCTTCGATAAAAACAATCCGTGATGCATACCGAAATGCGCGCGGATTTCCGCAAATTCCATGCGTGAAATACTCCATTTCCCGCGATTCGCGTAAAGAAATTGCGAACCCAGAGAAATTCGTGGCGGTTTTCTCTGGAATTAAATGGACAGCGCCTCGTTATCGCCTACAAAACTCTCTCGTTATGTCAAAAGCAGCTAGCGGTTACACAGTGACAGCCAAATCAACAGTGATCGATATCGTGATCACAGCCATCGTCTGGTTTCTCTTCACCTTGTGGTTTCGACCGCACGTGATGAGCTACGAGCCAACCACGGTTCTCTTCTGGGCTGGATTCACCGCCCTTCCCGTAGCAGCAACCTTCTGGTTCTGCCTGCAGATGTTCAAGGTGACCCGCGCCCACCAGCGCAAGATCAAGGAAGAAAAAGACGGCGAGTAGTAGCCGCCGATCGCGTTCAAGGTAGGGACCTCCAACAGGATCCCCTTCCTAGCAAAACCCGAATTCTTCCTGCCCATCGTCCGAGTTCGCTTCCAGAATTTTACGGAGAAAAAGCGGACGGTGAATCGGCGTCGGTCCTTCCTCCAGAATCGCGGCCCGGTGAATTGGCGTCGCATAGCCTTTGCTTGCTCCAAATCCGTAACGCGGGTATTCACAATCCAATGCCAGCATCGTCCGGTCGCGAGCGACCTTGGCGATGATCGAAGCCATCGCGATGCACAGCGAACGGGAATCCCCCTTCACAAACGCGACATGCGGATAGCCGAGTTGCTTCATAGGTTTCCCGTCCACAAAAATATTCCACCGCCCCAAGGTCTCGCCCGTCCCGTTACCGTCATCACTATTGTCAAACCACGGATCCGGCTCGCGAGGCGAAATATCAGCGCTCGCCAAGACTTGCTCCAACGCTCGCCGCATCGCCACCTGAGTAGCGCCGAGAATATTCAAATCCTCGATCTCCTCCACGGAACCCTGCCCCACTCCGATTACTACTCGACTATTCCGCTCGAGCCAACGCAGTTTTTCGTAAAGCTCCTCGCGTTCCTCTTTCGTCAGCAATTTCGAATCGTTGATCCGCGACGCATTTCGCTTGCACCATTCCGTATCGTAAAACTCGGTACGCGCCGCCACTGCAGCGGCGACCACCGGACCCGCCAACGCGCCCCGGCCCGCTTCGTCGATCCCAATCAAACCCGACAA
>JAJFLS010000382.1 GCA_021772595.1 Opitutales bacterium | reverse complement strand
AACCTATTTCCTGACGCAGGAAGGAACTAGCGAACGCAGAGAGCGATGACAAAAAACCTCAAGCAGGTCGATTTTGTCAACGCTTCCGTCTTCGCTCTGCTACGCCGTGACAAGTCGCTTGTTGTTCCTTCGGAACAAATAGGTGGCTCTTCGAGCCAAAAGGTTCGAGCCGTTTGAATGGTCAATTTTGCCCGCCATGAAACTCACCTAGCGGGGTGGGAATGGCGAAGTGATTAAAGCTAATTTGTTGAAAGTTGGCGAATTCAGAGATGAGTGATAAGCTTCTGATATCCAAATATTTAAAAATCTCGATTTCGAAAACTTCGCTTTAAAAACAAGAACCTGACGGATAGTAGTACGGATGATTTGAGGATTTCCTAATCGCTAAAAATCGAAATAGGATCTGCAGAAATCTGTGTAGATCCGTGCCATCCGTGGGTAAAAATTATTCGCTAGTAGATCCGCCCCGAGTCGCCAAATGGGTTGATTCCCATTCTTATTTGAAAACTGTGGGCGATGCTCTTTGCGGCGGCTTTGGCTTGTTCCGCTTTTGGGCCGGAAAATAGGTAATCGACCGTTTCAATGAAAAGTCTGATCCAGCGTTCGAAGTGATCGTGCTCGACCGGCAAGGGCATGTGCTTCGCGAATGGGTTTCCGCTATATTCCGCTTTCCCTAAAAGAATCGATCCCCAAAACGAATACATCGTAGGCAAATGTTTCGACCAATCTTCGATACGCTCTTCGAATATTGGGCCGAGAAGGTCATCCTCGCGAATCCGTTCGTAGAAAGCGTCCACCATCTGGCGAATCTCAGCTTCTCCAAAAATTTCTGGAACCGGATTGTCGTCATTCATAAAACGACGATATTCGACCGACGCGGAGCGCAAGCAAACCAATTGACGCGATGGGGCCTCTTTATTAGGAAATCAAGCGCTTCGTAATCGTTCTAGCTAATGCTCATGGAAATCACCTTTCGCGCCCAACGAACTTGCCTCTTAATTTTCGCCTCTGTCGTAGCCACGTTTGCGAGTGTCGCAGCCGAGGAGTTCAAGATTCCTCTGCTCGATCTGAACGACAAGCCCGAGCATTTCGTGGTGGTTGACCGCGAATCCGGGCAATACTTGGGCCATCCTACGACCTGTCTGCTGGAAGATGGGAAGACCATTCTCTGCGTTTACCCGAAGGGTCACGGTCAAGGAGGCATCGTCTACAAGCGTTCCACCGATGGCGGCTTGACCTGGTCGGATCGCCTACCGACTCCCGCGAATTGGGCGACTTCCAAGGAGGTGCCGACGCTTCACCGGGTTGTCGATGCGAACGGCAAAAAACGGATCATCATGTGGTCGGGACTTTATCCGGCGCGGCTCGCGTTCAGCGAGGATGATGGCGAAAACTGGTCGGAACTAGAAGCGGCAGGCAATTGGGGCGGGATCGTCGTAATGGGATGCCTGACGGATCTCAAGTCGGGCCCTGGCCGCTACATGGCGATGTTTCACGATGATGGGCGCTTCTTCGCGAAAGATGGCGAGCGGACGGGAACGTTTACGCTTTTCAAGACATTCTCGGAGGACGGCGGACTTACCTGGTCCTTCCCGCAAACCATACACGAGGGCAGCGAAACGCATCTCTGCGAGCCGGGGATCATTCGTTCGCCCGATGGCAAGGAACTCGCTGTTCTGCTGCGCGAGAATGCCCGGCGCAAAAACTCGCATATCATCTTCTCTCGCGACGAGGGACGGACTTGGACTGAGCCGCGAGAAATGCCAGACACGCTCAACGGCGATCGTCACACCGGTCGATACGGTCCAGACGGGCGGCTGTTCATTTCGTTTCGAGACCGCCCGCCAAATGAAAAGCGAAGTCCCACGGCCGGCGATTGGGTTGGCTGGGTCGGCATCTACGAGGATTTGGCCGAGGGCCGCGACGGTCAGTATCGCGTTCGACTCAAGGACAACACGCACGCCTGGGACTGCGCCTATCCCGGCGTAGAAGTTCTTCCGGGCGGGATCTTTGTCGTGACCACCTACGGGCACTGGGACGAGGGAGAGGAGCCGTATATCCTGAGTGCTCGCTTCACGCTGGACCAGCTCGACGGAATGGCCGCTGGAGAATGACCGGCTCACTGAAATTTGGGCAATCCGCGCGTTTTTTCGGAATAAACAGGCCGGTTCGGGGCTCCTGCTCTATGGAAACAGAAACCGGATAAAGATCGAGATTCAGTGAGCAAAGTCAGGAAAAGTGAAATTCGCGGGGTTTTTACGCGGGCGAATCGCAATGAGGATTCGGTGCGGTTCGTTTCAGGTATGTGGACATGATCATGACAGTTCGTTTTCAAGAAGTGATAGACGCGTACTACCAGAATCTCTATCGGTTCGCGCTCAGTCTATGCAAAACGCCGGATAGCGCCTGGGATCTGACCCAGGAGACCTTTCTGATTTGGGCTCGCAAAGGCTCGACGATCCGTTCGCAGGAGGCGACGAAATCCTGGCTCTACACGACCTTGTATCGCGAATTCCTGAAGATGGCCAAGCGAGATTCGCGAATGCTCGCTCTCGAGGATCAGTCGATGGATTACGACAATTTGTCCGACGACAATGCGGAGCTCCCGAGCTTTGATTCGGAGAACGTGATGGAGTTACTGATGGAGTTGAAAACCGAATACAGAAAAGTCGTGACGCTGTTTTACTTGGAATCCTATTCCTATAAAGAGATCGCCAAAATATTGGAAGTTCCGATCGGGACAGTGATGTCGCGATTGGCGCGCGGGAAAGACGTCCTACGCCGAAAGCTGCTTAACGAAGGAAAGACGAGCAATATCGTCGCCTACACAAAAATGGAAAGAAAGACCAATGATGGATAAGGTCGAAGCGAAATTGATTCTCGCGAATTATACGCTTGGCGAAACTCCGATCGACGATCCGCGTTTCGATAAGGCGTCGCGTATGGCCGAGGCGGATCCGGAGCTGATGGATTGGTGGAAGCGCGCGAAGCAAAACGACGCGACAATCCAGGGTCGTTTGCTCGAGTTCAAGCCGCCGTCCGATTTGAGAGCCGCTTTGAACGCGAGCGTTGAGAGCGATTCGAAATGGAGGACCCGTCGGCATTGGGTGATGCGAGGCCTAGCGCTAGCGGCAAGTCTAGTCGTAGCAGTTAATGTGTACTTCAAGTATATAGTTGATCGAAGCGACGAATATACTGGGCCGCTTGTCGACCGCGCATTCAACTACTCTTTCGACGGTCCGAGGCTAAGTTATCTGAACAGCGACACGACGAAGATTACTGATTGGCTGGAGGAGCAGAATTTCGATTTGCCGGACCAGCTTCCGCCGAGATTTCTCGCGCAGCAAGGGATCGGCTGTCGTCCCCTGAATTGGTCGGATAGCAAAGTCGCGATCATTTGCGTGGACGCGGAAGTTGTCTATCACCTTTTTGTGGCGCGGGAAGGCGAATTTGAAAAAGCCGATTTGTCGGATTCGTTTGAATACGAGCAACGAAAGGCGGGCTGGACGGTCAGCAAATGGAAGTCCCAGGGCCATCTGTTTGTTCTGACCGCGAAAGCGAGCCAGGACCGGATGCAGTCGATGCTGGCAGAGTATACGCCGTAGGAGATCGCTCCTTCTCTTTGTCGCAGTGTGTTGAGAAAGCGAAGTCCCTACGATTTATTGGACAACCTTTAATAACGTGTCCGATGAGTTCGCTGATCCGGCCTTTTGTCCGGGGCGGCGCCCGGACGCTACCTGACAAAGAGTTTTCGGTAGGGTTCGGATGCTGCCCCGAATATGTCTGTATAGAATCATCTTCGTCTTTGTCATTGTCTTCGTCTTTGTCTCGATCAGAAAGGGACGAAGACGAAGATTAAGACGATGACAAAGACGAAGATGATGAGTTTTGCGGGTGGAGCGGGTTTGCTGCTCTTGGCGGTTCT
>JAJFLS010000381.1 GCA_021772595.1 Opitutales bacterium | reverse complement strand
CCAGGGAAACAATCGCCTGCAAGCAGGCTCCTACAATCAGCGCCAATCGCTACTCCGCCTTATCCACGGTCAACGAGCCCAGGTAGCTGCCGAAAATAAGCTGCATTTCCGCGTCCGCTTGAGCCGCGCCCCAGGCGGGCGAAGCGAGTGCGTCGATGTCCGCGATCCCAAACGCCTCCATTGGTGTCAGTGGCCCATTCTCCGCTCGAGTGATCGCGTCGTCGAACCAGCGATTGTGCCGAGCAAGCCGGCTCGCGTCGTCGGGCAGCAATAGAAACTGAGCCTGCCAATCCACTATATCGCCCAGCGTGTCGCCACCCAGACGACCGCCCCAAATCCAATAGCCGCCCTTGTTCGTCCACTTCTTCAGTTCGACCCATTCCGGGCGCGTCAACGCTTTCAGCGGATCGATCGATCGGGCTCGCTTGACAATGTTTTTCGCCGCTTCGGCATCGTTCAACTCCGGACGCATCCACGACAGCGAAAGCATCGCGACCATCGCATTGTATCGATCGCTCCCTCTTTCAACTTCCAGGGCCGCAGTAGGTCGGTCCATCGGAATCGCGTTCGGCACAGCGAGCTTATCCGCCAAAGCCAATATCCGCCCCTGCATGTCCAGCATGTTCGCGGCGAATGCTCTCGGGATCGTGTCCTCCTCAAAATCGACTCCGCCGGGCCAGCGGGCGGCCACCGTAGTTTCCCAGTCGCTCGGATTGTTTCGGTAGTGATCCGGATCTATTGTGAAAATCCTCAGGAGCTCGAGAAAGGTCGACCGTCGCGCCTTGGGATCCCCTTCCGCCAGCCCATAGGCGATCAAAGGAATGGATACAGCTCGGTCCCGGCTGTGAAAGGCCGCCAGCATGAACCGATCCGGAGCGGGCTGGTAGCCGCTGGCGATCGCCGCCAAAGCATCGGTGCACTTTCCGCAACCAAGACTGTAGACCACGACCTCGGCTGGAAACGTGTCCGCTCGCCCGCCACCCGCAAGCCAATCGAACGAGTATCCCAAAACATCTTTTGCCGGGATCACCAACGCCTTTGTTTGGGCGTGCAAATTTGACGAGAGCCCGAACGCCAGAAGCAGGGAAAGTAGAAGTCGGGAAACGACGCTAAGGTTTTTGAGATTGTGATTAGCCATCTTTAAGAAGGGAACAACAGGTGAACGAGGGAAGGAAGCTGGTTTTCCGCGAAGCCAATATCAAGCGAAAACCTAGCGGCGCCAGGCTTGCGATTCAGGCAGCCGTCGGAATCGTTTCGCTACAGCGCGTCGTACTTGTCCGATTTCCCCTTCGACTTTTCGATCGGATATTTTCGGGCGTTGATCTCCATCTTGCGCCTGATCGCGTTTGACAGGTCGATCTCCGCGCCATTCGCGAATTGCAAAGCGTATATGACGACATCCGCCAGCTCCTCCTCAATCGCGCTTCGACTACTATCGTCCGCGATCAGATCGCCCGCTTCCGAGCATTCAACCCATTGAAAATGCTCCATCAGCTCGCCCGCCTCGATCGAGAGCGACATCGCCAGATTCTTAAGCGAGTGAAAAGGCTGCCAATCTCGCTCCTCGGAAAACGCGGATACGGAACGTTTCAACTCATCAATCGTGGTTACGCTGTCAGACATGAATCGCGTTCTACGAAAATTGCGCCCCGAGGGCAATCTCCCATTGAAGTCATCAACACTTCGACCGTTTATATTACAACGTTGTAATTTAAACGGTCGGATGTGTCCCGCAGGGGGCGTTTACTTCAAATTACACGTTCGTCCGAAATTCATGCAGGCTCCTCCATTTGCCTTTGCCAGAGACGCGAAAACGCTAACAGTATCTCCCATAACCTATGGGTACACCGCTAGAAACAACGAAGAACTGCCAGCTCATCCTCGCCCTGGATATTGAAGACAAAACGCAAGCCATCGACCTGGTTAAGCGGACAGGCGACGGTCTCGAATGGGTCAAGATCGGCCTCCAAATGTTCACCCGCTACGGCCCGGATTATGTCCGCGAAATCGCCGACCTCGGCAAACGCGTCTTCCTCGACCTGAAGCTTCACGACATCCCCAACACCGTCGCCAAAGCAGTCCAATCGGTCAGCGATCTTCCCATAAACATGCTCACCCTTCATACCTGCGGCGGACGAGAAATGATGGAATGGGCCATCAAAGCCCAGCAAGACTACAAGCCCGATCTCCAGCTTCTCGGAGTCACAGTCCTCACCTCCACCGACGACGCCGGACTCCAAGAACTCGGCATCAACGAGAAAGCTAGCGAACGCGTGCTCAGCCTCGCCACTCTCGCCCAGACAGCCGGCATGAACGGACTCGTCTGCTCCACTCACGAAGTCGTCGCGCTCAAAGAGAAATTCGGATCCCAGTTCGACCTCATCACTCCTGGCATCCGTCCCGCAGGCACCGACGCCGGCGACCAAAAACGCATCATGACTCCCGCCAAAGCCGCCGAAGCGGGCTCGACCTACATCGTCGTAGGCCGCCCAATCTACCAGGCAGACGATCCCGCCGCCGTCGTTTCCAACATCGTCGCCGACCTGAACCTATGAGCGAGCGAGCGCCCAGAGCATGCGCAATACTCCTAGCGGCAGGCTCCAGCTCCCGCATGCAAGGCTCCGTCGACGACAAAATCCTCCACAACATCGCCGGTAAACCTGTATGGCGCCACAGCTTCGACGCCTTCGAAACGGCCGACTGCATTGACAGCTTCGTAATTGTCCACCGAGACGCCGCGCAAAAAGAAGCCATCGTC
>JAJFLS010000039.1 GCA_021772595.1 Opitutales bacterium | reverse complement strand
CATTCGCGACTAGATCGATTTCGATGCGGTCGCCTGTCACGGCATACGTATGACGCGCTCGCAACGCTTCGATCAACGACGAGCGATCGAGACTCTTGGAGAGGATGCAGGTTAATCCTTCCCCATGATTTCCAGGATGCCCGCAGTGATTGTCGGTATCCGCGATAAAGCCGATCTTAAAACCGTTTTTCAGATTCTCCATTACGGTCTGCTGCTTGCTGACACCGCCCATACTGTGAGTCATCATTCCAAAGTGGGAATAGTACTCTAGAGAATTTCCGTGCTCCGAATAAATTTCAATGACGGGAGAAATGGATACATCTAGCTCATCCCAATTCAGACTCCGGTAGTAGTTGTAGTAGGCTACATGGTGAGGAAGAATAAAGCAGTTGTTCGTCTTCGCGAATTCCTTAAGCGCATCCAAATCCTTGGCGCGGCAAATGGTTCCCTTATCATCCGGGAAATAGACGCAATAATCGCCCCATTTGTTGGAATGCCATTCGTAAGCCAAAAACGTGACGAATTCATCGGCCACATTGTAGCTTTTAACCAAATCCGTAACCTCGCCCCAATTGTCCTGCGTCTTGTCGAAGCCCCGCATGTGAAACGCTGCAGTGTCAGGATCGTCCTCGGGCAAATCTGGCCAAAAGCCATGCGGCGTAAAACCGTAGAAATCCAATGAATTTCTGGCAATGCTGAAAGAGCGCTCCAACGCTCCAACACCATAGCCTATTTCATTATGATTATGAAGATCGCCCCAGTAGAAATGATAGCCTTCCATCATGTCTTACCTTAAAATTTCATGTATCCTTAAATTCATTTCGAACTGAAATTCCGCTATTTTCCCAAAGGAGTTAAGGCTGTAATATATAGTAGAGAAAAAAGATCATCCCAAACACAATAATGAAGGTTCCAACAAACCCAGCGACCGTGAGGGAATTGGGAATGGGAACATGAATGCCGAAAGGCAGCGAAAAACACAAATGCGGCTTTGCAGAAACGCCTTCCGGAAGATGGCAAGGCAGATCCTGGGATTCTTCATTTTCAGTAACTGGAGTGTGAACCAAATCGTAGTAGTTCGACAGTTTTCCAGGATCTGTGGGCTTGGTGAGCAAGGACACCACGATTCCCGTAATCCCACCGAATGTTGTAAACAGAAGCATTTTCCAAGGCAGAGACACTGCGACCGATTCTTCGCTCGTCGTCAGAAAATCCGTATTGATTCGACCGATCAAATTGATTCCCCATTGCTGCTCCATTATGAGCCAAGTGCTGCTTGCGCAAATAGTCGTAGCCCAAGCTCCATAGGAATTAAAACGTTTCCAAAAGAAGCCCAGCCAGAAGGAAACGCCTATAATTGTAGGGATTTTCCAGAGAATCTGAAGACCCTTAATTACACCTGGAAGGGTAAACGCGACTAATACTCCGAGAAGCACTACGAAAAATGCGGAAATGCGCAGCACTTTGATATAGTGTTCGCTCGATTTTCCCTGGAGCAGATTTTTGTAAATATTATTAGTGAACAATCCTGAACCTGAAATCATGAACGCATCGCAACTGCTCATGACAGAAGCCAAAAGAGCTGCGATAAACACGCCGATCAAACCAGGCATGATTTGCGGCAGAAATTCGTATGCGATCATGCCATAGATCTTGTCAGGATGATCCACCGTTCCGGACGAATAGTGAACAATCGCAGCCACACCGGTGAGGCTCCACGCGATCGTGCAGATTCTCTTCAAAAGATTACCGCTCACGAAACCGACTCGACCGTCCATCTCTGTTCTTCCCGCCGAGCAAACGCCCAGGATGTGAGGTTGCACGGCGATGGCGATAATTCCGGCTACCGAGATCACAAATACATAAAAAACCGAAATGTCTCCAGGCATCGTAAGCGAAAGCATCTCCGGTGAAAGCGCTGCCCGTAAACCATCCATTCCACCAACAACATTCATTATTGAAGGCAAGATGATGAACGAGAAAATGATGGTAAGAATCCCTTGAATCAGATCTGTATAAATCGCTGCAGCCAAACCGCCCGCAATACCATAAAACATGAAAAGGATCGTCATCGCGACAATCGCGATATTCGAGTCGAAATTACCGCCGGTACATGCTTCGATAATAGCGCCCGATCCCTTGAGCATAACGCCGATACTCACGCTAACATAAAGCACTCCCACTAGCGTGCAGAGCATCGCGATTCTCCTATCGAAACGCGCTTCGAAAATGTCCGCAGTCGTCACCGCTCTGAAACGACGCATCACTGGAGCGATCAACCAGTAGAACGGCGTCGCGAAAAGCCAGAACCATTGATACCATATCCCGGAAATTCCATTGGTGAAGGATTTCGAGGCGACGCTAACGGCTTGGTCTGAATGTGTGCCTGCTCCGAATGCAAACATGCTCATGGCTAACTTGCCGAAGCTGTGGGGCATAATGAAATCGTTTGCTTTCTTCAGCTTGCGCGAAGCCCAATAACCGATTCCACCGACAACGAGCAAATAGACGCCAATGGCGACAATGTCTGCAAGATGGAGGCCTACCATAAAACCAGCTTCATATGCCTCATATCGCAGTTGGAAACCAGCAATGTCTTCATCGTCCTATTTCTACAAACTTTCTTCATTCCCTAATCTAATTCTTGTATCCAAATGTTACGATACGAAACAGGAGCGGCATGATCTTGAAGTTTTATCCTTCCTGGCTTGATCGTTTTGGGTTTCTCGCGCCGGTTTTCAATGAATTCCAATCCGTACGCTAATTTAACATCGTTGTGATTTAGAAAGCCAATATGGTTAACCGTTATCCTTGGAGCTTCCAAAGCCCACCATTCTCGTCGAAGCGGCTGGGGCCATGCGACTTCAGCGGCTGTCTGGCAAGCGAGTAGCTCATCTTTTTCATTATCTCTTTTACCCGGCGCCTAGTTTTCGACGCCACCATTGGCTTACCATTAAATACACGTGAGACAGTCGCCTGAGACAGGCCGGTAGCTTTGCCACAACCGTTATCGACATTTTTTGTCTCTCTCAATCATTTCGCTTTTGAATAAAATATTCATTAATTAATGAATCATATTTAGATTCATTCAACAGACTGGTGAGTTTGTCAAGGTCTTGCAATAACAGTAATCCTATTTTTTTAAAAAAACAGTAAGTTGCCTATATTCGGTTATTATTCATGCATATTTTTGAATTAATACATCCCCACTTTAACGTTCAAAACGAATCATCAAATCATGAATACTCTCAATTCATCCCCCGCATTATGAATAACGCTCCGTTCACCACCCGTCGTAATTTCCTCAAAACCGTGGCTGGTGCCTCCGTCGTGCTGTCGGACAGTTTCCTAGCGGCCTCCCCGTCCGTGGCAACGCGTGCGAGGAGTTGCTGGCCCTGCGGAATCTGGACGCCGGCATGATCGCGTCGCCGGATCATGTCCATACTATGCATTTGGAGGCCGCCGCCCGTGCTGGCAAGCATGCGTATGTCGAGAAACCCATGGGTATCGGGATGGCGGATCTTGACCGCGCCTGCGACGCTGTGAGGGAGGCCGGCATCATTGTCTAGGTCGGCACCCAGCAACGCAGCGAGCCCGGAATCGTGGGCAACCATTACATCGACTTGGCTCACTATATCGTTGGACTGAAAATTCCCGAAACGTGTATCTGTCTCGGTGGCAACTAATCCTGGAAGCACGAACACGGATTCACTGCTCCGGATCAAGTGCAGGCTGGCTGGCACTACCCCGAGGGCACGATGGTCAGCTACTCGACGAATTTTGGCAACTCGACCGGCAACGGCACGCGGATCTACGGCTACAACGGCACGCTGAACTTAGATCGAAGGCACGCGCCAGTCTACAGCGCGGTAGGAGGCATCAAGCGGGACGGCTCCATCCGGGGTCAGAACCAAGTGACCCCCATCGAGCGCCCGGATCATATCCTGGACTGGTTGCAGTGCCTGCGCACCTGCGCACCGGCGCTACTCCGCATTCGCCGATTGATGCCGGTTACCGGCACGCGGTCGCGACCATCATGGCTTCGAGGTCCAACGAGAGGGGCCGCAGGATGCGTTACGACACCGTGAATCGTTCCATCGTCGCCGACTGATCATCATGAAAACCATTTTATCGATTGCGGCATTCGCATTTATTGGGTTGCTCTGGGCGACGGCGGCCGAGCCTGGATTTGTGTCGCTGTTCAACGAACGAGACCTTTCCGGCTGGGTGAACGTCAATGGCGCGTCCGACACGTGGGCCCATGACTTTGATTCAGGCTTCCACTCCCACCAACCCCCCGCGACTAAACGGCTTCCATAATCTCGTTCTCTATTATGCATTTACAGTTCATGGACAAGGGACTTTCACGCTATTATGACGGGCACATGCTGGAAATCGCAAGAAACGCGATTCCAGAGCTTGGCGAAAACTCTATTTCGAGAATACCCTTAAAATCACTTCTCCAATCTGAGAAATAAAAATGGATTCGTCGCTAGAAGACCCAGTCCAGCCTAATTCAGAATCCAGACGAGATACGACTGGAGTTAAATTTATTCCGAGAGGAATTGAGAGAATTTGACCCTGCAGTAGGTGGATCCCGCAATTTCCGAATTCACCATGTTCTGGAGGCTGATTTGATCGAAAAAGGATTGATTGACTATGAGAAACTCCATGTCTCTTTATTTTTCGGAGGTGTATTATTAGTCAAAAAATGCACGGAGTATTCATGAATAAGCACAAGAAGGAGCTAAACACATGTCGATGACCGCTGTTGCAAAACTGGCCAGAGTGTCGCAGGCGACAGTCTCAAGAGTTTATAATAATCCCGACAAAGTGTCAGAGAAAACAAGGCTTCGGGTCGAGGAAGCGATGAGGAAGGTCGGTTATTCGCTCGCAAGACGCCAGCCGAAGAAGTTACCCTCGGCTGTATCGGTTCGAAGCATTGCTGTACTGGCCTTGGATGATTCGCTTCACCAACATGGTTCATTTTCCATGACAATGTTTCTTGGGATCCAAGATGCTGCAGCAAAATTAGGAATCTCCACATTTATTGGTAATGCAACGGATGAATCGAACTTGCCGGGATGGATCAAGAAAATTGGTGCAGAAGGCGTATTATTAATAGGTAATAACTCACGACCAGGATTCGGGGAGAGTTTTGGGAACCTCCCGTCGGTTTGGCTTACATCCCATGCCGAGACCGGAGCCGATGCGGTGTTGCCTGGAAACGATGCAGTTGGACGTTTGGCTGTAGATTATTTGTGCAACCTGAAATGCCGGAATTTAGCCTTCGTTTCCGCGATACCAGAGAATCCTTCCTATCGTGTTAGAGGTGATGCTTTCGAACGGGAAGCTTCTGCCAGAGGACTAAATGTTCGTCAGTTTGTTTCAAGATTAACCGTAAGTGGAAGCATTCCGCAAAAGATTTCAGAATTGGAGCCGAGAATTGATAAATTAGTCAATGAATTGCTTGAACATTCGATATTGCCGGACGGTATCTTTGTGCCATCTGATTTCATGACTGCCCTATTCTATCGATCATTGAATAAGGAAGGTGTAACTCCAGGTGACCAGATAAAGATTGTTTCTTGTGATAATAAAGAACCATACCTAGCCGGACTGTTGCCCCGACCCGCTACGATAGATATCGCCGGTGAATCTCGCGGTCGGAGAGCCCTTCACGAACTACTTTGGCGAATCGAGAATCCAGATGATCTAGCTGTCACGCAGCTTATTTTAGAGCCTAGTTTAATTGTCTATTGACGCTCTAAACTTCAATACCGCAGATTTACTGGACTCCAAAACAGGGGAATTAACTAGCGAACTTTGCGCCAACTGGTCTGAATGGCGCGCAAAATGCCATGTAGCTTGATGCACCTCCTTGGGTAGACTCTCGCTTGATGACAGCCCCATCAAACGCAGCAAGGGCTGGTTCGAGCGCGGGGTCAGGCACGGGGGCGGCGCCAAGCCTTTGTATTTGCTGCTCAAGGGAAGGAAGTTCCTGTGCCTGGGCTGCCGCAGGCAATACAGGGAACGCACAAAGGCGGTGCTTCCAAGAAAACGCCACAGCGAGCCCTTTCGCAAGTCGGTCTGCCGCATGCACGCGACGGAGTCGAATTGCCCAACACGCAAGCTCTCATACTCGAGCAAGTCAGGATTATGGGCCAGACATTCTGGAATCTGACCTACGGAACCCTCACCAATTGGGCGACCGCCTCGTCGCTCAGGTCGTGGAGCTGCTCGAGCATCAAAAGCCCGACCATCAGGCTAATCGGCTTGCCAGGAACGACTTTTTAAACTATCATCCCATCTGCACATCCTTACTACCGACAGCGCCTTCGTCGGTGCGCATACATAGCCGTCATCGCGCGGCACATCCCTTCACCTGGACAGGGCCTCGTTCGCTACTACGGCGCCTACAGCAACTGAGCCCGTGGCGAATAGCGAGTCGCCGTCAACCTTTAGCCTCTCCCGAATCAAATCAGAACAATTGAATCTCCTATCAACCACGGAGATAGACGATGTCGTACAGGAGGCATATTTGCGAATGGTGCAAGCTCGAGAAAATTGCGAGATTCAGGCTCCCAAAACCTATCTTTTCGCAATCGCTCGTAATCTAGCCGTCGATCGAATTCGCCGATCGAAAATTATTCAATTCGATTCTTTAACCGATTTCGACTTAGCAAACGTCATAGATGATATGGAACCCGTATCCGAATCGATCACTCTGAATCAGGAGCTTGAATTCCTGAACAAGGCCATCGGATCCCCCCGAATCGATGTCGCCAGGTTTTCATTCTGAGAAAAGTGTATTCCCTCCCGCAGAAGGAAATCGCGAGAAAGCTCGGCCTTTCCGTCAACACCGTCGCCGCTCAACTATCAACAACAATTGAAATCCCTATCAACTCTCCCCCGAATCAAATCGGAACAATTGAATTTCCTATCAACAAAAAGATACTGTTTTGCCGCTGACGCAAATGGCGAAGGTCGCGTCTCATATTCAAAAAAACTATCGAGAGACTATTCAAGTAGAGGATCTGGCTGGCATAGCGAATATTTCGGTGAGTCATTTCCAGCGTAAAATTCGGAAGATTTATGACACGACTCCGATTTCCTATATTAACAAGCTGCGAATCCACGAGACTTGTGAGATGCTTAAGGATGGGAGCAACAGCATAACCCATGTTGCTTATCATTGTGCTTTGGACGCAGTTCTTTCCTTTCGAGACCATTTCGGCAGGCCTTAGGCGAAAGCCCTTCTACCTACCGCAACCGGAATGTAAATGCGACCATCGTAATTTAGTCGCGAAAATTATTTCAATTCTTAAATAATATTTTGAAAACACTATCATGACATACGATCCTTCAAGCGACCGATACGAAAATATTGAATACAACCGTTGTGGAAACAGCGGTTTAAAGCTGCCTCCGGTTTCATTGGGATTGTGGCATAATTTCGGGAGTGTCGACAGTTTCGAGAATGCTCGCGAACTGATCCGTTATTCATTTGACGGAGGCATTACTCATTTCGATTTAGCCAACAATTACGGACCTGTGCCGGGATCGGCTGAGACGAATTTCGGTAGAATTTTGAAAGAGGATTTCGTGAATCATCGCGACGAGATGATCATCACTTCAAAGGCGGGCTACTTGATGTGGGACGGCCCTTATGGAGAATGGGGTTCTAAGAAGTATGCGGTGGCAAGCTTGGATCAAAGTTTGAAACGAATGGGGCTTGAATACGTCGATATCTTCTATTCGCACCGTCCTGATCCAGATACTCCGATCGAAGAGACGATAGACGCATTGGAATATGCCGTCCGTTCGGGCAAGGCTCTGTACGTGGGAATATCGAATTATTCGGCGAGTCAAACTCGTGCGGCCTACGATGAATTGGCGAAAAAGGGGATCCGTTGCTTGGTTCATCAACCGCGTTACAATATGCTGGACCGTTGGGTAGAAGAAGAACTATTGGATACGCTCGATGAGCTTGGAATGGGGAGCGTGGCTTTCAGTCCGTTAGAGCAAGGCATCCTAACGGACCGCTACTTTAAGGACGTTCCAGCGAATTCGCGCGCGAACTCGGAACACAGCCCATTTTTGGATGCCGATATGGTTAATGCGATGCGCGAGCTAGCACTGGCTCTGAATGAGGTCGCGAAAGAACGTGGACAGACTCTGGCGCAAATGGCTCTGGCCTGGGTATTGCGTCGCAAGACGGTGACTTCAGTAATCATAGGCGCGAGTTCGACGCAACAGATCGCAGACAATTTGGGAGCAGCTAAGAATATACTTTTCTCGGATGAGGAATTGGCGCGGATCGATGTTATTCTTAATTCATCTACGGTGAACGCTTAAAGGCGTTTCCCCCGAATCAAATCGGAACAATTGAATTTCCTATCAACCTATCATCGAATAGACTGGATCATCTTTTTTTTCTTCTTCGCCTTTGATTGAAGGCTCACAGGCGGTTGCTCAATCTGTATTGAGATTGTCTTTATTGATTTTAGTTAGCCAAGTCATTGTATGATTTGCACATATCCTGCCAGCAGACGGGAAAAGCACAACCAGGAACCTATGCAATTTCGCCTTATTCCAATCATCTATCACCCCTCCACGTATGGTATCTAGTCGCCCCTTAAAAAGCGTTCGCGAGTTCTATTTGGGGGGTGTATTTCGGGTCTTCGAGCGCGAGCCGACCATTTGACCGTTTCCGCGATCAGGAAAAGCAGAGCAAAAAGAAGCTCGTTGATCCACTTCTTCAGGTTCTAGGCCGATGCCGCCAGCGCTAGGTTCATCGCCGAGTCGGCGGATCCGTTCAGGAAGCAGCGGGCCATGCGGTAATCGTGCTTGAGATGCCCGATTACCGGTTCGATCGCCGCTCTTCTGGCATATCGCTTCCGCTCTTTGCGCTGATGGTAATAGCTCAACTTCGAGAGATCTCCACTTGCGTCGAGCCTACCTGTTTTCGCTCTCGGTAGCCGCGATCCACAAGAACGTTGTCGAAACTTTTTCCGGTTAGATTCTCTGTTTTTCGCAGCGCCTTATCGAGAG
>JAJFLS010000380.1 GCA_021772595.1 Opitutales bacterium | reverse complement strand
CCGCCAGCCCGAATTCAAGTCTCCAAGAGCATAGGACGCCCTACACGGTATACGCTGAGTCACAATCTCCTCCTCACCTTTCCCTTCACAACCACCGAAATCGGCGCGTATCAGCGCCTCTCTTTCTAGTGCCACGAGTCTTTTTACCGAGTCAATAGATACGGGAACGAATAGCGAACGAATGCGTTTCCAAGCGAGGAAATCTGCGGAATAGCGAGCTTTCGAGCAGGAAGCATGCGCGCGTGTGACCGGACGAGCCTAGCACCCGGTAAACACCGTCCCGCCACCTAGCGGTATCATTCTGGAACGAGCCGCTCACCCAACGCTCACCGCGCGCCCGCAACCTTCTCCGATGCATTCTGTATCCAGAAACCACACAAGGAGATCATATATATGACTGGCGAATCGAAAATCGAATATCACACGATCGGGGGCGCTCCCGCCTCCGAGCTTCTGAAGCTCTCCCATGAAGAGCTGGACGACTTCATCGCGCAGGCGGAAGAAATCCGAAGAAGCGCCACTCTGATCATCGACTGGCTGATCGCGATCAAGTTCGAGAAAACCGTTCGCGAGGAAGCGGCGGACGGCGAGAAAAGAGGCGAGGCATGACCCGGGATGACGAAACGCTTCTTTCCTCGCTGGCAAGCATGCAAGGGCCCGCGCCCTACGATCACGAGGAAATCGCGGCGCTGCGGCGCAGGGCCTGGATCGAGCAGGGAATTCTGATCGTCTCGCCCTCCGACTCGCGATTGAGCGAAAAGGATCGGCAACTGCTCATCCGCATGGCGGAGACGATATACGGAAAGGAGGTCCAGGCATGAGCGGCATACGGCGAACGCGCTGGAACGAGAAAATCGTAATGGCCTATCTGGAAGACGCAGCCTCGATCCACCGGAGGCTTCCCAAGGTCAAGGTTCCAGGATACTACAGCTATTGGCCGGAAACGATGAAGGACGACTGGGAGCGGCTCTACGATGCCGTCAACGGCCAAGCGCTGCTTGGCTCGCCATCCGCGCGAGAGGTTACCTACCACGAGGAAATCATGGAATGGCTTCGATGGCTGGAACGGCCCCAGCAGCAAATAGTCTGGATGCGAGCCAACCGGATTCCCTGGAAAGTCCTGGTCGAGCAATTCGGCAAGAGCAAAACGACCCTTTGGCGGGAAACCAATTACGGGCTGTTTCGTATCGCGTCGATTCTAGCCGCCAAGGAACAAGCTTTGTAGCGCGGGCGTTTCACCGACGTTTCACCATGTTAAGCGAAACGCTTCGAGGATTCTTGGGCTATGATTTCACTAGGCTGCCGAAGCTTTATTCAGCAGCAATATCAACCAAACGAAAGGAAATAGAAAATGGAAACCAATAGCAAAAACCCGCCTGTAATCGTAATCAGGGACGGCGCCCTCAAGGTCAGCATTTGGGAAAACCAAAGCGAAAGCGGCAGCTTTCTGAGCGCAACCTTCGCCAAAACCTATACGAAGGACGAAAAGCCTAGAGACGGACATTCGTTCAGCAGAGGAGACCTGCTACCGCTCTCCGAATTGATCCGAACGGTCTACCGCCGGATGGGCAAAAAACAGACAGGCATTGACGATCAATTCGCGGAAGCCGCTCCTGGCCAGGCCAGACAATAGGGAGAGAAACCTTTGACGGAGAAAACCGAAAGAAACTCGCGCATACGCAACCTCAACGACGCTTTTCGGCGTTCTGGAAATGGCGGACAAGTCTACTTGACCAGAGGAATCAACTCATTGCCCGAAGAGCTGAAGCAAGACTTGCTCAAGCGAATAAAACAGTTCGATACGTTCGACGCGGAAAACGATCCCTACAGTGAACACGACTTCGGCTCGCTGTCCGTTCGAAACGAAAAGGCGTACTTCAAAATCGACTACTACAATGAGAACATGTCGGCCGGGAGCGAAGACCCCGCCGATCCGGCTGCGACCACGCGGGTCATGACCATCATGTTCTCGAACGAGTATTGAACTTAAATATCAATTCACCTTAAAGGCGGCTCTTGAGCCGCCTTTTTCTTTGGATCAAACAAGCTATGAAACCGACCTTCTTGATATCGTGAAAAAAACCGAAAACCGCAGACGGAAAATCATCGACCACGTGCGCAACGACAAGCGCGCGAAGGCGGAGATTTTCGAGGAGATCAAACGGAACATCCAGTCTCAATACGGCGGCGAGTTAACCGACAGGGAAGCCACAGAGGCCGCGCGAAACCTTATCGGATTCTTTCAGATATTCCTTGATGCATATGGCGCAAAACAAAGGGAAGGCCTTGCCTGCAGCGACGAAAAAGTTTAGTATTATGTGGTTGAACGATGACGGTTTCACGAACTCCCCGACTGCCATTGCAGAAGAGGCGATCCGAGTGAGACGCCCCAAAGCGGCTTTTGAGCGCGGCAATGCTTCTGTGAAGCGAACGGGGCAGTCATCCCAAAAATTCCAGCGGATTCAATCATGGAGGAACGCATGGCGAAAAGAAAACAAAACCGCGCCGCAATGGGCGCCGACTTGCGCGCGAGGAAAGCGATCACGATTGCCCGCGTATCCTCGGAGGACCAGGAGGAATATTCTCCTGCCGCGCAAACCAGACGCATAAACGAATATTGCGCAAGGCATGGATTTGCAGTGCTGGAGGCTTTTGAAATCACCGAATCCTCGACAAGAGGGGATCGAAAAGAATTCATCAGGATCATAGGCAAGGCTGCGGCGACGGCCAGAAAACTGCGTGAGCCGATCGCCGTTATAACCGATAAGGTCGATCGCTTTCAGCGGGGATTCAAGCAGCAGCATATTCTGGAAGATTTGCGTGAAGAGGGCCTGCTTGAATACCATTCCTGCACTGACAACCGCGTGGTTCACCGGGATTCTCCGTCCTCGGATTTGATTTCATGGGATATCGCCGTCGTCATGGCGAAGAACTACACCGATACGCTCAGGGACAACGTGAACCGAGCCAAGGAGCAGAAGCTGGTATCCGGCGAGTGGATAAGCCAGGCGCCTATCGGATACGTGAACTGGCGCGATGATCGCTATAAACGCAATGGTCGCGGCAAAGCCGAAATATCGATAGACAAGGCGCGTGCGCCGCTCGTGCGGCAATTGTTCGAGAAATACGCTACGGGCTGCTATTCCCTGTCTCAGCTCGCAAGGCTGGCAAAAGAAATCGGCCTGACGAACAGCCGCGGGAAACAGGGGGCGATTTCGAAAAGCCATATCCATAAAATTCTGAACGAACCCTTTTACTACGGCGTGATGCGCGTGAAAAACACAGGCGAGGAGTTTCCCCATTCCTATGAGACGCTGATCGGCAAGCCGCTATTCGACAAGTGCCAGGATGTTCTCGCCGGTCGCGCGCGGCCCCACGCGCGCTACGGCAGAAAGCAGTTCCTGTTTCGCGGCATCCTCACCTGCCTGCGCACAGGCAGGCTATGCACTGCCCAGCAACACGCTCGGAAATACAAGAACGGAGGCGGAAAGACTTTCACTTACGTGACCTCTTTTGACGCCGCCGATTCCAAGAGAATTTATTACACCAGAGAAGAGGATGTGCTGGACCAGGTCGAAGCCGCTCTAGGCGCGCTTGCCATCCGTGACGACGGAATGCTCAAAGACGTTCTGTCCTACGTCAGCAAATCGAACGAGACGAAGAAGATCGAACACGGCCAACATGCTGCCGTGTTAAAACGCGAACATAGCGATCTGGAGCGGAAACTGGATAGGCTAACAGAATTACGGCTCGGGGATGAGCTTACCAAAGAGGAATTTTTAGCGCAAAAGAAACGCTTCAAAGATCGCCAGTACGAAATTGCGGCTTTGCTGGACACCTACGACGCTACGGACAACGATTTCACGAACAAACTTAGTTACCTCATAGAATTGTCCGCTGGCGCGTTGAAAGAATTTAGAGGTTCTGGTCTCGACCAGAAGCGCGAATTGCTGAATTTGGTATTCCAGAACCTGCAAATGGACGGGAAAAACCTAACGTTTACAATGGCCAAGCCCTTCGAGGCCATAGCCGAATGCAATGGAAATGGAGAGTGGTGCGCCTTGATTGACA
>JAJFLS010000379.1 GCA_021772595.1 Opitutales bacterium | reverse complement strand
ATTTTTTATTGGGACAACCCACCCAACGGAAATGGAGATCGGATCGTGTTTACCAGCGACCTTAAATTGATAGCTTTGATTGCGAGCTCAGGGGAACTGGATCCCAGTTTTGGCGATGGAGGGATAATACCGATCGCAGATTCCTGTAAAGTGCCGGTTGTCGTTTTCGGAAACACCGTCGTTACCGCAGGGGCTAAGCGTCATATCTATGGCTACGACGCTGTATCGGGAAAACAGCTCTGGGTTTTTCACACCGTGCCTGAGGAAGGAGAATTCGGGTCGGAGACCTGGATGGATCCCGAACCGGGAGCCAGCGCAAACGCCTGGCCAGGAATCTCGCTCGATGAGGAACGCGGCATAGTATATGTTCCAACCGCTTCACCCAAACCGAACTTCATGGGCAACCTGAACTACGGGAGAAACTTGTTCGCCAACTGCATCATCGCCATCGATGTGAGAACCGGAGAACGCCTTTGGCACTTCCAGGAATTGCGACACGACATATGGGATAAAGATGTATCAGCTCCTCCGGTACTGACGACTATTACCCGCGATGGGAAACGAATCGACGTCGTGGCTCAAGTTACGAAATCGGGAAACACCCTTCTACTCGATCGCGTATCCGGAAAACCTATATTCCCTTTCAGACTTAGACGCGCGCCTACGACAACCATCCCCGGCATGCAAACGTGGCCCTACCAACCGGATGTCGAACTACCCGAACCATTTGGAACCCAGGAATATTCCTTGGACGACGTGACGGATATCTCACCCGAAAGCCGTCAGTACATACTCGACATGTTTGAAAAAGATGGGGCCACGATGGGATGGATGCTACCCACTGCCTTGAATCGGCCGAATTTTATTCCCAATATCAACGGAGGCGCCGAATGGACCGGTGCCTGCACCGATCCCAATAGCGGTATTCTATACCTTAATTCGAATGAGTATTCCTGGTATATTTCCCTGACCCAGCGGAAAGAGGATTTTGTAGACGAGACAAAGCTGGAACCGACCTCGGGGCGCAAAGCATACGAGGTAACGTGCATTGTCTGTCATGGACCCAATCGTGAAGGAACGGGCGAGTTTCCGGCTTTGCTTAATCTCAATCGTCGAATGGGAGACGAACAGATCATTGAATTATTGAAAACAGGTAGCAACACCATGCCACCTGCCCCGCAGATCCAAGGACAGGAGCTGAGAGATTTGATCGACTATCTCATGGAGCGCGATCGTCCCGAGTCGGCGAAGACAAGTTCTGAAGAGCCCGAGCGGCCCTACTACAAGTTTCACGGCTTTACCCGATTGCTCGATCAGGACGGCTATCATGGAAACAAACCACCTTGGGGATTGTTGAACGCGATCGACCTGAATACCGGAAAAATTAAATGGCAGGTTCCATTGGGTGAACATGAGGAGCTAACTAAAAAAGGTATCCCTATCACGGGTACAAAGAATTTCGGAGGAGCCTCCGTCACCGCTGGCGGTCTTATTTTTGTTTCAGGTACCCACGATCAAAAAATAAGAGCCTTTGATGTCGACGACGGTCAACAGCTCTGGGAATACAAGTTGCCTTATATAGGATCCGCTCCACCCAGCATTTACGAAGCAAACGGAAAACAATATATAGTGATCCCTTCTACCGGGGGTCGATTCTTTCCAGAGATGGAGAGAGGCGATGCCTATCTAGCATTCGCGTTGGATGACGAGCACGAACAATAAAGAAAAGGAATTACATCAATGAAGACATTCACCCTACAAGCCTTTGCCCTTTGTGGGTTATTAGCGCTCGCCTGTTCCTCGAAATGCCTCGCCGAAAAACCGAACATCGTACTGCTCATCTCCGACGATGATGACTACGAACACTTCGGGTTTATGGGCAGCGAAATCGCCCACACGCCAACGCTTGACAAGCTTGCCTCAGCTGGGACGTTGTTCACGACAACCCATTGTCCAGCGCCTCTGTGCCGCCCTTCGTTGGCGAGCATGTTGTCCGGTCGATTGCCGAATCAGCATGGCATCTACGGTAACTACCTGGAGACAAAAGGCATTGGTAACGACACAACCAAGCTGGACCCGTCCGGATCACTCGCAAACCGGCTAAAGGATGCGGGCTACGTTACCTATGCGACTGGAAAGTATTGGGAGGGAGATTCTCGAGCAATGGGGTTCACCCATGGAACGACGGAAGTGACTATGAAGGGGTTCAGGCAATTTGTTCGCGAGGGACAGGATGAGCTGTTCCAGTTTATCGACGACCAGCATGAAACGAAACCGATGTTCATCTGGTGGGCGCCGTTGCTTCCTCATACGCCGCACAACCCACCTCCGAAGTACTTTGATCGATTCGCCGACGCGAAGATTCCGATTCCCTCATTTTATAAGGGTGATCCAAAAGAATATGTTGATGCGATGCGGAAGTTCTACGCGATGGGGACCTGGTTCGATGACGGCGTGGCCCAACTGATTGAGAAGCTCAAGGCTGAGGGTGAATATGAGAACACGCTGTTTCTATTCTATGTCGACAACGGATACACGTTTGGCATGCCTGCCAAGGTGTCGCCCACCGAGAAGGGTCTGCGCACGCCGGTGTTTGCGACGTGGCCCGATGGAGGCATCCCGGCGGGGAAGCGGATCGACAAGCTGAACTACGCGCTCGACCTACACGCGACCGCGCTCGATTACGCCGGTGTCAAAGTGCCTGTTGACATCGCCAGCAAATCGCTTCGACCACAGATTGAGGGCAAGATCAAGGAATCACACGATACGCTCTTCGGCGCCGTATACGCTCACCATCCTCACGCCTATTCAGGCGATCCCGAAATCGCACGTAGTGCCGAACGTGACGTGTATGCCCTCTATGCGCGGACAGAACGATGGAAGTACGTTCTCAACACCCGGGACATCAACGAGGAGAACGAACCCTATATCAAGATGCCACGTCGGTTATTCGATTTGGTCATTCGCTATCAGGGAGAACAGGAATTGTTTGATCTCTACGCAGATCCCTACGAGCGAAACAACTTGGCCGCGCAGCCGGGCCAGGAAGAACGCATCGCCGACCTCCGCAAACAAACGCTCGCCTGGTGGAAGCGCACCGGCGGCGGTCCTCTGAAAGACATCAACTAATAGAAGATCAATTTTTATGAAGAAAACATTGTTCGTAAACAGACTGGTTCTCGCTGCAGCGCTACTTGTCGTTACCGGAATATCGGCTGACAAAACAGTAAATGCCGCCCGGCCCAACATCATCGTTATCATGGTGGATGATATGGGCTACGCGGGTCCCAGTATTTCACCGTATTCAAATCCAAATTACAAGACACCCGGCATGGACCAGCTCGCTCGAGAAGGATTGCGCTTCAGCGATTTCCATTCCTCAGGAGCCGTCTGTACGCCCACGAGGGCAGGATTGCTAACCGGACGTTATCAGCAGCGTGCGGGAATCGAGGCGGTCATTCATCCCATGCCCGGGCATCCCGAGAATTTGAAGGGCTTGAAAAAGAGCGAAGTTACGTTCGCCGAATTATTCAAGGCGGCAGGTTACTCCACGGGGCTCGTTGGCAAATGGCACCTCGGCTACCCAGAGGAAACTCCCGAGTATCATCCGCAAAATCATGGCTTCGATTATTTCACGGGCTACCACGGCGGTAATATCGATTATATTAACCACTGGGGAGAGCACTACGAGCACGATTGGTGGCACGGCGAAGTGGAGACTGAAGAAGAAGGTTACTCGACTCACCTGATCAATAAATATGCCCTCGAATTCATCGATAGCAATAAAGACAATCCCTTCTGTTTATATGTGGCGCACGAATCCCCGCACTACCCTGTGCAGGGACCGAATGATCCGATTCAGCGCGGACCTGGCATGGCAAAGCGGATACCTCATCAAGCTGAAGCTATGAAGCAGATGATCCTCGAAATGGACAAGGGAGTAACTCAGATTCGCGACAAGATAGTGGAGCTGGGCTTGGATAAAAATACCTTCATCCTTTTCTTCTCCGACAACGGCGATGCGCGGAACACGGACACCGGCAGCCCGCTTTTTCGCGGACAAAAAGGGACGGTTTACGAAGGAGGGCACCGGGTACCCGCGATAGCCTGGTGGCCTGGTAGGATAAAACCTGATACAAAAACCGACGCCCTTGCAATCAGCCTCGACGTGATGCCTACCATCCTCTCCATAGCTGACATCGAGCCAGCGAAGGACCGTCCGCTTGAC
>JAJFLS010000378.1 GCA_021772595.1 Opitutales bacterium | reverse complement strand
GAAACAAGCCCAAGGAACAACGGCGTAACCCGCATTTCCAATGTCGCCGTTCCATCGATCACATTCTACAAAGCGAAATCCCGTGGCCCCGCCCCAACCGTTCTTGTGTGCCCAGGCGGCGCATACAATATCCTAGCCTGGGATTTGGAAGGAACCGAAATCGCGGAATGGCTCAACTCCATCGGATTCTCCGCAGCCGTGCTCAAATACCGCACGCCCAAAAACCGCGAAGGTGCGCTCCAAGACGCGCAACGCGCGCTCGGTCTTCTCCGATACAAGGCCACCGACTGGAACATCGATCCTGAACGCGTCGGCGTGCTCGGCTTCTCGGCGGGCGGCCACCTTTCCGCCACTCTCAGCAACACTTGGCAAAAGCGAACGTATCCAGCAATCGATGACGCCGACAGCGTATCCTGCCGCCCAGATTTTACAGTGCTTATCTACCCCGCCTACCTGGGCGACGAAAACCTCGACTTGATCAAGGAAATCAAAGTCACCCTTCAAACGCCGCCCGCATTCATCGTGCAGACTCAAGACGACCGCAAGTACGTCGCCAGTGCCATCGCCTACAACACCGCGCTGCACAAGGCCGGAATTCCCGTTGAGATCCACATTTTCCCCACAGGAGGCCACGGCTACGGACTCCGTCCCTCACCCTATCCCGTCTCCAACTGGACCGACCTCTGCCGCGACTGGCTGCTGAGGCAGTAGCCGACACACGCCTTTCGTCCGGGACAGCGCCCGGACGCTACCAAATGCTAGAACCTAATAGGTAGCGTTCGGCGCCGTCCCGAACTTTTCAAATAGAATTTTCATTGGATATTCTCTAGTGCAACGCTCCGGGTTTCCGCCGCAGGAGGAAGGCGCCCCAATGTCCTTTACCGGGAGACGTCAGTACCACTCGCTGACCCGCTTCGATGGTCTGGGGCTCTTCCCAGCGACTGTTCGCAACGTCGAGCCATTTCAGGGTGAACGAGCCTTGCGCCGCGGAAAGGTCGAGCCGCGCGGAGCCGCCGTTGGGAAAGTAAACGGCATACTGCCGACCGTCGACTCTCGTCAGGTAGGCCTCGTCTGGCTCCCTATCTGACAGCAATAGACTCTCGCTGTCCGGAACGCAGCGGACTAAATCCAATTCGGAAGTCAGCATCCGCATGCTGCGGATATGAGTCTGAGCGACGGCCGATAATCCGAGACCAGACGATGGCCGGTGAAACCGGCTCGATGCCGACCCGCCAATGATGTTTCTCCAGAAACGCGCGGTGGCGTTATCGTCGCTTCCTTCCCAGCCACGTCCCGTATTGGCGCCGTAGATCTTGGTATGATTGATGGGCCTTGGATGTTCTGCTAGAGCATGCCATACATGCTGCAGATTTTCCCAACTCTGCTGTCCTTTCAGCGCGCTGTTTTGCGATGCTTCAAAGAAGGTATAGGTTTCCGGATGATCAATCGACTGGCGATGCCGGGAGTGCTTGAGATCAGTCTGCCAGTACATCTCGCTAGTCTCCACCCGCTTCCCCTCTTCGCTCGCTTGCCGCCGAATATGGTCGGCCCAATACCAGCCCCATTCAGGCGGGTAGAGCGGGTGAATCTCATTTGTCATGCAATATAGGACATGATCGTACCGCAGCGTCGATTCTAATAACCGATCGGCAAACCGCTGCTGATACTCCAGCATGATTTGATTGTCGTTCAGTTTCGGGACTGTGAAGAAGAAGTCATGGTGCACATTGTTGGCCGTCGAATAGGCTTTTTTTAGGCGCGACAGCTCGGGAGTGTAATTGACGTTATTGGCGGGATGCCACGGATTCGCGCCCCAGGTTCCGTATTGATCGAAGAAGTCGTGAAACGCCCATACTTCAATCTGCACGATGATCTGTCGTTCGTGCGTCAGTTTCAGCAATCTATCGAAACGATTCCAATACTCCGCGTTGAAACGCGTAAGATCGTATTGCCCATCGTCGTCTTGGGCAAACGGCCAGACGTTCCCTTCGTCGCGACCGCTCATCACGCAGCGTATGTAATTCCCGCCAACGCTGACGAGCAAGTCGAGGTGCTCCTCGACGTCAGCGATCTGAAACAGGTTATCGTCCTTGGTTCCGCCCAGCAGCAATACTGGCTTACAGTGGTATTGCCAGTAACGCGGATGCGCTGAACCTGGCTGTATCCTTCCCGTTTCGAAATCGTCCGCCTGGCTTATCGAGTTAGCGAAAACGAGTATGAACAACAGCCCATATATACTCAAGATTTTCATCGCGTTTCAATAATCTACAAAAAGCGATCCTATCGGTGAACCGTTATCTGATTAACTTCACCCTTTCCCAGATTCACTTCAACTCCCTGATGTAAATTGGCTCCTGTATATTTAATTGGTCTAATTTTCGACTCTGACAGGATATAGGTTTTATCTTCATCCACTGTGAACCATTCTGGAAACTGGTTGATCCTCGGCCAGTCGATCGGAAGCCCCATGTTGGATTTGTGCCGAGGGGCATCGAAAATCAGCCTCCCCATCCAGTCTTTCTCAGCGGTTAGAGATATATAAAGAGTGTCCCCTTTCTGAACAGCGCCGAATATTAGATCTTCTCTCCAGGGCTGCACAGACACGCCTTGAGTTTTCCACAGACAGTACATGATCGATGTCCGCGCGAAGTTGCCGTCGCCATACCAGCCTTCGATGACTCCGTCCTCTTTTTGCATTTCCCACATAACCTTGATTTCGCTGTCGATCCACTGCGCAGCGTAGGCAATGCGCTCTCGATTGTACAGGTTAAGAGCGCTCTCGATAGAGTCCGCGTAACCGTCGGCACTGCCGTGCTCCCAATCGTAGCTACGGTAGTGCTCTTTTATGTTCGACAATGCTTCAATAGCGGCAATGCGATAGGATTCAGTTTCATCCACAAGGTAGACGATATAGAATCCATTGTAGGTGTAGCCCCACGTGTCCGCAATTCCTTCGTTGGTCGGAGCTCCCTCAAGAGGATCGACAACATTGTAGAAAAGCCCGTGCTCGTTTCTTCCCACCTCCAGAATGCGGTCCAGCATTTCGTGGATCGGTTTTTCGTACGCCTTCTTCTTCTCGGGCAGGGCGAAACTCGCCGCCGCGTACAGCTCGCAAAGTCCGGAAACGATCTCGCATCCGTGATCGCGCAGTCTGAGCTGGCTCGTGTCCCGCGTCGGGTGATGGTTGCCGAGAAGGTAATAGTCGCCTAGCCGAACTGCCCAATCGAGATATTTTCGTTTGCCTGTCATCCAGTAGATTCTCGAGAGGGCTTGAAGCATCTCGCCATTCACCTCCACGTTGGTCGAGACGATCTTCCCGTAGGGAGTATCCACTGGAGCGTGTTTCCACATGTCATCGAGAATGCTAATCATCCGCTCACTCCACGGACTCGGACCTAGCCACTCGGCGAGCGGAAGCAGTCCGTCTTTAATGTACTCAGAAGATCCGAACATTATACTATCTAAGTCGGTCTCTTCGCTTTGGAAGCCTCGCTTCACAAAGTCGTATGTATCCGGAAGACTGTCTATCCGGGATGTCAGTTTGATTTCCGTAGCCAGCATAGCCTTCATCCTGCCCTCAAACATCGGGCGGTTCGTGAAGCTCGTCGTCAGGACCATAAACGGATAATTGTCCGCCGCTGAGTCCTTCGCGTTCCAAAATTGGTCTTTCCTGTTTCGAGGAAGCAGTCCTGTCTCGGGATCAGCCAGTCGTAGCCAACCTTCCACATAGTGGTCGCAACGACGGAAACCTTCGTTGGCCAGCTCGCCATTACGTAGGGCTTCTTTAAAGACATCCGACTCGCTTTCGCTAAAACAAGGTTGAGTCAGAACGCTCGAAAGGATAACCGCGGCCGCTAGTGAGCAAGTTTTCTTCATTAGTTTCTAATCAACAGGATTGTTCGTTTCGTCGAAGAATCCGGATACGGATTCGAATCGTCTTTCGCCTTCTCGCTTGTCGATGCACGCAAAGCCGATCGACTTGAACCCTTCCCGCTTGCGGGCCTCGGTTATTTGTATCGTATCGTATGGGCCGCGTTTCTTGTCGTGCTGCCAGAGCATCCCTTCGCCGTTGATCAGGTCTATCTCCTTGAGTTCAAGCTCGAGCCGATCATTATGTACCGTGACCACCATGTAGTTTGGTTTCGTCGTTCGACCGATCAGCCCGCCGTGCGCAACTTGCTGAATACCGTCAATCTCCGTGCAGGTCACCGCATGGACTTCGCCGCAAATATATAAATCTACATTGTACTTCACGAAGGTCTTCCATAAATCCGATTCGCGGCCCACTTCTAGCAGCATGCCGCTCGAGCTAAACATCCGAACCGGGCGCAAGATTGGAGTATGGCCCATTACAACGAAGTGGTCGACCTCTTCGCGATGCGTTTTCAATACATCATCGAGCCACGCCAGTTGCCTGCCCGTAACTTGCGCGACGATTTCGCCTTCCTGCCCGTTCCCTTTTTCGAAGACATCGACGGACACGAATAGAACATTCTTGTGCCGCCAATGAAATGCGGTGCCTTTCATATGTTCTGGTCCGTTGAGAGGCATTTGGAGGTGACGCTTGAAGGCCTCTTTATAGAAGGGAACTGCTTTCGCCCTTTCGTTCCGCCACGGATTGTCGCCGATCTCATGGTCACCAAGCGCCGTGTAGACTTTTAGGCCGTGATCCTTGAAGCGGTTTATCCATTGCGGATAATATTGATCCGCCCATTTATCGACTTCTTCCTCGACCGTCCCCCAATGCCCCATAACCAAGTCGCCCGCAACCATAACGAAAGCGGGCTCCTCGCTTTTCATGGAGTCCAAAATGAATCCCAGCGCGTCCTCCCAACCCACCTGCGGGTACTCTATATCGAAATTCAGAAAGTCGGGAATACTGACGAAGGTCCAGGGTTCCGCGGCTTCCTCTGAATCGGGAGTCGCTTCGACAATCGAGAAAAACGCAAGAGCAGTAAGCAACCAAGTAGCTGCGTGGCATTTCCATTTCATCTCAAGGATCGTATTAGTTATACGCTTTTTTCGGTCTTCGTAGTTTGCAGCAAGGTAGGGCTGCTTATCCCTAAGCAGCCGCAGATCGTACCAATACTTTTCGGCTGCTTGAGGACAAGCAGCCCTACCATTTAGCAAACAAATCTAAACCCGTCGCCGGATCTCTTTGCCGTCGCCGGGGACGGGGACTTCGTTTTCGGGCGGCAGAGCGACGATGCCCTTTTCGAAATGCTCGGGCTGGATGCTGACCTTCAAATCGTAGAACTCGGATTTCGGATTCGCCATCAGATCGCTAAACCGAACGAACTTGCCGGTATAGGCCGCGTAGCGTCCCATTATGGCAGTCGCTGTCGACTCGGCGATCTGGCGGGCTTCGTTGATCGGATTTCCGCTGCGAGCGCTTTGTATCCAGTCTAACAATTCCTGCACGTTTCCGTCCTTGTCCATCACGTCGAATTTCGGGATCGATACATCGACGCCTTTCAATTTTCCGCCCCCTTGGACTTCGCCTTTCGTTCCGCGGAAGAACTCGCCGACGCGAGGATAGGTGCCGCTGATCTGACGGCATTGGCTGTGAATGTGCACGCCGTTTCCATAGTCGAGATCGAGGCTGAAGAAATCGTAGTTGTTACCCGTCTCGCGACGCGCGCGGCCACCGAAGCCGATTGCCGACTGAGGCGTGCGTCCCAGATACCAGTTGGCAACGTCGATGTTGTGGACGTGTTGCTCACCGAGATGGTCTCCAGACATCTGATACCAGTTGAGCCAATTGCGAGCGAGGTAATCCGCGTCGCTCCAGCCTTTCTGGCGTTCCCAGATCCACGGCACGGTTCCGTTCCAGCTGACCGTTCCGCCAAGGATTTCGCCGATCGCGCCGTTTTCGATTTTCGCGGCGTTCTCCATATAGCCGACCGTGTGGCGGCGCTGCGTGCCGGCCAGAATCGCCAGACCTTTCTTCTTCGCGCGTTCACCGGCTTCGATCACCTTGCGGCAACCGGGGGCGTCCACAGCGACGGGCTTTTGCATGAGCACGTGTTTTCCTGCTTCGACGAGCGTTTCCAAATGTTTCGGGCGGAAAACCGGCGGCGTGATCAGCATCACGAACTCCGCGTCGGATTCGGCCACCTTCTGGTACGAGTCCCAGCCGACGATACAGCGGCTGCGGTCGATCTCGTATTTGTCCGCTTGCTCAAACGCCTTGTCCTCAAAAGCGTCCGCCAAGGCGACGAATTCCGCCTTCAGCCCCAGCATGTCGCAGGCTTTTATGAAATTCGGGATGTCCCGATTCGAGCGACCGCCGCAGCCGATGGCCGCGACCTTCACGGTCTTGCTGGCCGTGGAGTCAGAGGCTCCCGCTTTAGAGAGCAGCGCGTTGGCAGCTATTGCAGAAGTCGCCGCTGTTTGAACGAATTTTCGTCGTGATAGATTCATCATCTTCTTGATGGGTGTGGTTTAAACGTTTCGGTTGAGATTCAAAATTCGAATCTGAAAGCTAAGACGTCAAAGAAAACGGAAATACATCTCAAAGTCCAGCCAAGCCTTCATCCGATCCGTCTTCGGGGGGCGTTTCATTCTGTCGTTATTCCGACAGCTCGAAGCGCCGACCCACAAACAAGCTTTCTCTGTAGCCGCGATCGCGGTTCGCACTGCTAACTACCCAACTATCGGGGTCCAACGACGATCGCGGCTACAGCAAAATGCTCGAAGGAAGCCTCCCTTCGATGAACTGGCGCCATCAGTAGCGACTGCAAGAAACAGACCCCCGTTTTCGGGCGCGATTTGGCGAGCAGCATCGAAATTGGGGAATTAGACACGAATTTTCACTCAATGCTCGCAGAGCCTTTTGTGAAAAACCTTGGCGAATCCCTTAGCTAAGGGGTTCCAACACGGGGCGAGTAGCCAAGCTATTTGTACCCGCGCAGCGGCGACAACCTAGCGACTGCTTGATTTCGCAAGAAAGGCCCCGCGCGAAAACGCGCGGGACCTCAGGAAAAACGATCTAAAAAGAAGATCTAAAAACTAAACGTGTTGGTCAGGAATATCTCCTCTGGATTAGCATTCCGGTATATCGCGTGCCGGCCATCCGGATTGGTCAGAATAGGAATAAAGTCACTATTGCTCCGATAGATATTTCTCAAATTAAGCTGTACCTTCCAATCGACTTTATCATTGAGAATAGGCCGGCCGTACTTGAGCCAAAGGTCTCCATTCATTTCAGCTTCTCCAAAAAATGGATCATCTATAATTGGAAACACGCGGCCATCTCCAGTGACTGTTACGTGATAGCCTGTGGCGATCTTATCCTGCCACCGAAGCGCCCCACCAATTTGGAAGTCTTTTAGAAAGCCTTCGGTAAAGGTGTAGTTGGTGATGAAATTAGCGCGCCATTTCCTTTGCTCCTGGGAAACCTGACCGTCCTTTGCGATGGCTGCAACCATCGGATTTATCGCGGAGGTAACCCAGCGCTGCGACCAAGTCTGCGGCTCTGAAAGGTTAGGCGAGTCGATCATATTTCCCAGCGGGGAATTCGCATAGTTCTCGGCTACCGTAAACGCGAATTCCGAGGCTACAGGCGACGAGTTGGATGTGACGGTTTCCTGTTTGGCCACATTCAGAGCAACGGTCCAGCCTTCTGTCAGTTTCCCAGTGATATCCACTTCAAAACCTTCGGCAACGAAGTCTCGGGTTGCCGACTGGCCCGGATTCGGAGTCCAAACGCCAAACTTGCCTGTACCGTTCTCATCCCACCCTTCCCAGCGATCCTTTACCTGCTGGGGAAGCATGCTCAACGCTTCGTCGTAAACGTCCTGGTAGCTGCTGAATAGATGGGATACGTCGGTGCCTGTTAAATCGGTATTCAATGCCATAGCATCTGCGAAGGTCATGCCACCGGTTTCCGCATCTCTCCAACGCTGCATGCCGCCGTTAACCCAACCGGGCGCCCCAACGCCCGTTCCGCTTGCAAAACTGCTCGAGGTTTCGAACCAATTCAAACGGATAGATAACCGATTGTTCAAGGTGTTCAGCGTGAAGCCTTGATCAGTGGTTTCCCCTGTCGGCGCTGGAACGAGTTCTCCTAGAACATTTCTGCGGACTCCTGAAGCCGAGAAATTCTCGGACTCGCTATAGTGGAAGCTCAAACGGGAATCGTAAGGAAGCTTCAACCAATTCTTCGGCACATGGGCAACGATGCTTCCCGAAAAGGTGTTTCCGGATTGAGACGTCATATCATCCTCCAATTCACCAAGAACGAAAGAACCCGGATCCATAGCCCCGTTTGCGAAACGGAAGTTATTGGTGTCCGGCGCCAAATCATTGTAAACGGAGTTTTGGATTCGACGGGTGTCCGTCATTTCATCGCTCCTCCAGCCGACAACCGTGACGACATTGCCGTTAAGCCAGTGACTCTGGGAACTGATGACTTCCGAATCGATTTCGCGGCGCGAGCGGCCGCCGTTGATGAGGAATTCCTCGACTACGAAGTCGTCTTGAAAGAACAGGTCTTGCTCAAACCCATCGCCCTTCCAGGTCGGGGTCCAGGTTTGATACTGCTCGGTCACGATATCCCCCGTTTGCGGCGTGCGTCCATGCCAATAATTGTCGATCTGCACATCGGAGAGAGATTGGTATTCCGATCCGAGCATCGACGGCCCAAGGTAAACCACGCTGGGAATATTCCGGCGCCACGCATTAAGCTTATTATTCTGGTAGGACGCGATGTCGGTGCTACCATCGATATCCATCATCACCGGGCGATATTGAAAGCTCTTATTGTCAATCGTTTGGGAGCCAGCGAATCCTGTGAGAACATGGCGTCCCAACCAGCTGGTCCACCCGTCGCCCCTGCTGCTGAAATCGATCTCATAAAAGGCAGTGGCTTGATAGGCTTCCCGATCCGTGTGATTGATATTCCGGTCATCGGTTCCCATATCGAAAAGGAACGGTCGACCGACGTTGGGGTTCACCATGCCATTTGAAAGTCTCTCGTTAAGGTCCACCATAATGCTTTGCCGGTGTCCGTTGGATGCCGGCATATGCTCCTGACGCGCGTAGTTTTCAGCATTGTAGGCCAATTCGATTCCCGCTTTGTTGTCCAGAAAGGTCTGCTCGAGCCTGATGTTTTTAACATCGAAATCGTGCTCCACCCATTGGTTCGTGCCGGTTAGAAGCATGCGGCGGTTATCGTAAACGTTTGTATCGATAATATTGGGATATGAAAACCCAGGGGCTCTAAGCCCGCTACCAGAACGGTTCTGCCCGAAGTAGCTTTCGCTCATGATCAAGTCAGCTCGACCATAACCGGGATCATCGCTTGTTTTTGCCCACTGCACGCGAGCAAGCACGCCGTCGATGGAGGCATCGGGCAGGCCCACCGAACTCTCGGTGGCGGACGGGTCGTTAAAGACTACGGGCAGATGCTCCCAGTAGGCATTGCGATTAGGACCGAAATTCTCCAAATCTGGAGCCCCAAACGCCCCTTGACTGTTATCCACTGTCCACTTGGGCTGATAGTTCGCAACAAAAGGAGCCTTTGCGACACCCGTTATCGCGTGCACCTGGTCGATATTGTCCGGCAATCCAAACCAGTGGGACACCGCATCATACATTGAAATATTATTTACTGGAGCGCCTTTAATAGTCCCGTTCTCATAATTGGCTCGCAGGGTGGTCGCCCCCAGCCAGTCGACGTTATCGTTCTTGGCCAAATTCGCCTGCAAAGCGAAGAACTGCCGCGAAGTTTCCTGATAGGCGGGCCTCTGCTGGTATTGCGTATCCGATTCCAGCAACGAGAATCTTAAGGCAAGGCGATCTTCTATCAGCGTTTTGTTGTAGTCCAATGAAACGCGATAGCTTCCACGTTCGCCTAGACGGGCTTCGACTTCGCCGAACTCACTTCCAACAGTGGCCCCTTTTATACCGCTATTGATAACACCACCTGGACTGCCAATGCCGAACAGAAGCGAGTTAGGCCCTCTATTGATGGTTACGGCACCCGTGTTATATTTGTCGAAAGGGATGCTGGTTAGAAAATATCCTCTGGTCAGAGTCGCCGAAGACAGTCCGCGTATGCGTTGACCCCCTTGGGGATTTACGCGAGCAGATTTTTGAGACTGCCTGCCATCGCCAGATGTACTAGAAGCTGAGAAGTTTCCCTGATCGCCTGAGGCCACCTCGGTACTCAGTCCATAGGAAAGCAGCGTCCCCGCATCGGTGGCGCCGGTATCGTCCATGAATTCCTCCGTCATAACCGAGACCGCAGAACCAACGTCCTTCAGCTGCATGTTAAGGCGAGAACCCGCCAGGGTCGAGGTAGCCCGGTATCCGGTATCATCACTGGAGCTTACCATAAATGGCGATAGCTCAATCACTTCCTCATCGCCTCCATCTTGGGCGGAGAGATTAGGTGCGCCTGCAACCGCAAGCGCGAGCAGCCCTTTGAATAGGCCGCGGATATTTCGTTTCTTTTCGTTCATTTTAGTCGTATTTCTAGGTTCAGCTATTGGGGTTGTGGAATCCCTAGAGGCCGATTCGTGGTCGAGTTTGTCAGCCGCAATACGAACGATCGCAAACGCGCCAGAATCTTCGTCCTGGACAACAGAGAGCGAAGAGCCCTCCAGCATATGATCGAGCGCTTCGCTCACTGTGAACTCCCCTTCGATGGATCGGGTTCTCACGCCTTTCGCGACGCTGGCGGCGAACATAATGTCCACTTCGCCTTGGAGCGCTGCTAGCTTGAGAGTCTTGATCGCTTTGCCCTCTGGGATGTCGTAGTTTCGGCTGGTCTCTTCCGCTTCCGCGAAAAGGACCAAGCCGTTTAACAAGACCCCCAATGCCAGCATACGACCCACCCATCTGATATTCAGATGGGATACCTGCAAACGCAGAAATCTCGAATGGGACATAGTTTGACATAGGGGCGCTTGCGCGTGGCCCCTGTGACGTTTGAACATTAGAATTACACTAAAAGAATTATTAGGGTATTGCTTCACTGTCCAGCAAGAGATGCAGAAAACGGTTTAATGCGTCCAATGCTCACATGGATAACTACCCTCACTCGAACCGACGATGCGATTTCATCATGCATTGAACATTGCAATTACAACCGCGCAAATTCCTCGAAATCGCTATTATCGCTGCGTCAATATCGCTTATAACAAATTTTTGGATACGCATAACGGAACTATCGTCTGAGAGAGTGTACAATAAGTCGAAGCCCATACGAACGGCCCTCTTCACAATCGGGCTTATAAGTACACTTTTCCACGCTCCGCCTTACGGCCTCGCCAATTCAAGAGCTACGCTTAACGCTTCCTCAATACAATCTCCAGTTCGCTTGTTCTCTCCACTTCGATTTCGAAGGTTAGTTCCAGAAGACGGGCGAAACCCTGGACGTTGTTGGATCGAAAAGATACCACAATCGGCAGATCGCCCAACGAATCATCGGCAATCACTAGTTGCACATCGTTACGGCGATTAAACTCTATCACCGCTTCTCTCAACGGCGTCGTGTCGAAATCCAGCAATTCATGCTTCCACGACAATAGCAGCCCCATTTCCTCCTCATCGACATTTGTAGTCTCAAACTCAGACGCATCCAGGTCGAAGGGCACCACCGAACGCTGACCGGGAACCAAGTCCAAACCGATCGGAACCGCATCCGTATCAACCTTAAGATCATCCGACAAGACCGCTTGCTCCACGCGCACTTTGCCTTCTGTCACCAACACTTCCAACGAATCGGAACCGAGCAATACGTTGAAGGCCGTCCCCACAGCGCGTACATCTGCTCCCCCCGCTCTTACCACGAACGGCCGGTTCGGATTCTTGGCCACTGTAAAATGAACTTCGCCCGCGAGCAGCTTCACCAATCGAATCCCTTCCGAGAATTCGACCGACACCTCAGCTCCGCGATTCATATCCAATTCCGAGCCGTCTTCCAGGACATGGTATCCATAGTCACTCGCGACGATATGCAGAGCCGGCCTTTCCGGCAAGCCGCCAAACTCATCCCGCAGCGACCAAAGCGTAATAGCTATCACTAGCGATGCAGCGAGCGCCATATAGGGCCGCCATGACTTCCACCATTTCCGAGGCATCCCGTTCGCCAGCAAATCCGGATTGGGCTCCCCGCTATGCTCGGGCATCCACTGGGCCAGGAAATCAAACTCCTTCCAGGTCTTCTGATGCCTCGCAAAGCAATCGCCGTGAACCGCGCTTTGGCCGAGCCATTGGAAAAACGCGTCCTGCTCTTCCGCCGTGAATCCACGGTCGCGCTTGATGAGCCACTCGGCTGCTTCTGCTTCGATGCGAGAGTCGTCTCCCGAATTAAATTCTCTTACACTCATGAAATTCGTTTCCCTCTATCGCAACGCGACTCCATAAAATCCGTGCATTTGCGCACCCCTATTGTCAGTTGAGCCGACACCGTGTAGACCGAAACTCCCATCTTCCGGGCAATGTCGCTTTGCGACATACCGTAGACCTTCCGCAGCGTGAATATTCTACGGCAGCGATCTGGGAGAGCCTGTATTGCTTCGGTCAAAATTTCTAATTCCTGATTGCGAGAGACCGTCTCGGAAATGTCCTCGCCTTCATCTAAGACGGACAAGGCGTCGTTTTCCATTAAAGATTCCGCGCGAATGATGTTCAGCCTCCGCACGCGGTCGACTGCCAAGTTACGGGCCGTTGCGAACAGAAACGCCTTGGGTGACTGCACCTCATCCCGTTCCTTTGCTTTCAGTACTCTGAGATACGACTCCTGCAAAACGTCGTCGATATCGCACTCCGTGGGGAAACGGCTTTGCAACCAGCCCCGTAGCATCGCCTCATGCGGCTGGAGGTGTTCCGAAAACCATCGGGACTGATCTGAGCATTCTGGGGGCATAGGGATTAAACGTTGCGAAGAAATCGGCGATCGAAATGAGAAAGAGACTTTACCATTAAACCTGCGACGAACGAATCGCGAAAACACACTAAAAGAAAATTCAAAAATTGAAATCAGAATTTGGATCGGCCGTGTAAGAGTGGGATAGCTTAAGACCTTGCCTTCGCATCGCTTCGTTGAAGAATCGCCTCTCATTCCACCCTATTAGCTATGAAACGACGCCAATTCCTAAGAACCGCCCTCGCCTCTTCACTCGCCTCAACCGCCGCTTTCCAAGCCATGGCGCTGGGCAAGAACAATCGCTATCGCAAGGAGATCGGCATCCAGCTCTACACACTCCGCAACGAACTGGTTAAAGACACCGTCGGCACCATCAAAGCCGTGGCCGAAGCCGGCTACAAGCAGGTCGAGCCCTACGGTTTCCCCAATGCGGGCCCGATGATCCAAGCGGCCAAAGACCACGGCATGGCCGTCAATTCCACCCATTTCGACTGGGAATCCGTCACCAATCCAACCAAAGACGGAGTTAGGCCTTTCGGTGAAATCCTCGAGGCGGCCAAGAAGACGGGCCTCACGCACCTCGTCGTCCCCTATATTCACGAACCCAATCGCGAGACTCTCGACGACTACAAACGCCTCGCCGAGAACTGCAACCGAGCCGCCGTCAAAGCGCAGGAAGCCGGCATCCAGCTAGCCTATCACAACCACGCGTTCGAGTTCCAGCCGAAGGAAGGCGGGAAGACCGGCTACCAGGTGCTGATGAGCGAATTCGCTCCAGAGATGAAATTTGAAGTAGACGTCTTCTGGGTCGTCGTCGGAGGAGAGGATCCCGTGAATATCATCAAGAAGCTCAAAGGCCGCGTTTCCCAGCTTCACCTCAAGGATCTCAAAAAAGGGATGTCCCTACCGGATTTCGGCAAAGTGCCCAACGACGCGTTCCAAGAGCTCGGCGATGGCATGATCCCCATGGAGCCAATCATCCAGGCTGCCCAGAAAGCGGGCGTCGCCCATTGCCACGTGGAACAAGATCAATCGCCCCATCCAATCAAGAGCATCCAGCAAAGCATCCAACATCTGGGTACGCTCTAGCCCATAGCCGTCAGTAGCTCAGAGCTTCAGCCTGAGCATCGCAACCTGCCTTAAAGACTTTCCAATAAGTCCATAATTATCGTTTAGTTAATTGTAGGAGCGGGTTTATCCCGCGATTCCTCCGACCCTATCTTGTGCAGGCCTGCTATATCGCGGGGTAAACCCGCTCCTACACTAATTATTGGACGCCCTCTTCAGCCTTATGTTGCTCAGGCGGAAACTCCGAGCTACCGAATCCGCGAACCTGAAATATTCTTGAAATCAAGCTGAAACCGGGAACGTTATCGACACAATCGAGCGTATTCTGTTCTTTTGCTCCTCAAATCCTCACCACACATAAACCCTCTTAACGCACGCGCTTCTACCACTCAATACCTCGAAGCTCTCAACCTTTCGGTTGTCGCATTGTCGGCCTCGCAAAGCGCGTGCAATACCTAGACAAAATTACTGTATGAAAAAAATATTTCTCAGCTGCGGACTTCTAATCTTCGTTGGAATCTTAGCATTTCTATTTGTATTCAAAAAAGGCGTCGAACGCGTCGTTCAAGGCAAGGCACTAAAGCAGGGTGAGACCGAGCTTCGATTCAATGAAATCCCTAGCGACTTTAAACATACCTCCGACTTCGTAGCCGCACTACCGTTCATGGCTCTATCCGCCATCGATATAGATAATGACGGTGTCCACGAGATTTTCGCCGGAGGCGGTATCGGACAGCAAGATGCATTGCTTGCCTATAACGGGACTAGCCTCAAGACCAGCGCGTATGGCGGTGGAATCACAAAAGACAATGACGACCCCACATACGGCGCGGCTTCGATCGACGCGACCAGTGACGGATTAGCCGATCTTTTCGTGACCCGGTCCTCGGGATTATACTTCTACGAAAACACCGGCAAGGGCTTCAGCGGACGAAAGATCGACTTTCCGCTAGACAGAAAATCGCTGCCTCTCTCGGTCGCGATTGGCGACATCAACAACGACGGCGCCGTCGATCTATATCTATCCAACTACATCAGAATCGAATTCGTCGAAGGCGAAACCATCTTCAACGATCTCGACTACGGCGGCATCAATAATCTCCTATTGAACAACGGCGACAACACCTTCACCGACATCACGAAAAGTGCCGGCGTATATCATAAGCACAATAGCTTTCTCTCCATTTTCGTGGATCTCAACGACGACGGACATAGCGACCTCGTGGTCGCCCACGATACCGGCGTTCCCACTGTGTATAGAAACAATGGCGACATGACTTTCACCGACATGGAGTTGCCCGTAACCTACAGTTATCCAATGGGCATCGCTGTCAGCGACTACAACAACGACGGCCGATTGGACTTATATTTCAGCAATGTCGGCAACACGCTTCCCCGCAGCCTTCTGGCTGGAGACTTGAGAGAAGATCAGGTTTTGAATATGGATTATATCCTGCTCGAAAACCAAGGAGACTTCGTATTCAAGGATGTCGCAAAAGAACACGACGCAGCCGTGTTCGGTTTCGGCTGGGGACTAGTATCCTACGACTTCAACAACGACACGCTCGCCGACTATCTTATTTCCCAGAACTATATTAGATTTCCTGGCGTACAAATTCCCGGATTGTTCGACCTATACGCGGGACGCCTTCTACAGCAATATCCCGACGGCAAATTCAAGCCTGTCGAAGAGAAGGCTGGCATCGCCAACAAGAAGTTCGGTGTAAACATGGTCGTTACCGATTTCAACCAAGACGGTTGGCCAGACGTGGTCTTGGGCAATCTCGACAGCGAAGCCCGCGCATTCATAAACGAAGGCGGATCTAACCATTGGCTAAAAGTGCGCCTGCCGGATGCCCCCGCGTCCATCGGCGCGATCGCCGAATTGGAAACCGCCAGCGGCAAACGATACGTAAACCAGTTCTTCACCAGCGAAGGCTTAGGATCCGACCAGGGCAACGAACTCTTTTTCGGATTGGGAGATGAAGATTCAGTCAAGAAGGTCACGATAAAATTTCAGAACGGCAGCGTCAAAACCTTTGACCAACCGGACGTCGATACTCTCATTATCGCGAACGCAGGTCAGTAATTCAGCCCAACCAAAAAAATGGAAAACAATAAAGCATCCTGCGATCGACTTCTCATACTCGCTGGTTGGGCGGGACTCGCCGGCGCATTGCTGGTAGGAGTCGGCGAATTCACATTGCAGTTTTCTCAAGAAGGTGGATACGACGCTATTGACTACAACTACTTCGCCCGCATCTCCCATGCGCGACTGACCGCGGGGCATTTCTTCAGCGTTCTCGCCGCGCCGCTTTATCTGGTCGGGTACTGGCATATAGGCCAAATGTTCGCACGCGGCGGAAGCAAGAAAGCGGGCTGGGCGATTACCTTGATCGGCGGCTATTCGTTCGTAGTCGGCACCGCATGGCTAGGCGGACGCATCTATCTCGCGCTCACCGCTCATGCCATCGCCGAAACCGATTCGCCCGAATTCGCAGCAAGCCTTCAGGCTCTATTGACGAGCTTCGCCGAGCACAACGAACCGTTAATAAATGCGCTGCGCTTCGCGATGCTAGTCGTATCCGCAATCTGGATCGCTCTGATCGCCCGAGGCAAAAGCCTATACCCACGCTGGATGGCAATATTCAGCCCAATCCTTCTGCTAGGCACTATTTTTCTGATCTACTTCAAGATCTCCCCAGCAATTGGCGTCTGGCTATTGCCTGCAGCGATGAACGTCACGCACTCGATCATCTTCGCCCTCTCCATTTTCATAGCGATACGAAATCGCCAGGCAGCTTAAAGGTAGGGCTGCTAATCGCTAAGCAGCCGCAACTCCCGTAGCGGAATGTCTGTGACATTCTGAATTCCCACGATTACCAAATTGTAGGAGCCTGCTTGCAGGCGATTTCCGTCGCCGATTGCCCAAGGAAGAATCGCCTGCAAGCAGGCTCCTACACTCGACGAATCCTAGATTTCCACTCAAGTTGAGAAGCACGCCTGCGGGATCGGGCCCTTACCTCACCCCTTCGACCACAACGCGTTTGTGATCGCTGTGCAGCCGGAAACAGCCATCCAGCGAACCCAGATACAGACTGCTTCGTGCATCTTCATCGTTGATCGTTTCAAGGTGGATCGTCCCCACAGGATTGAAAGAACGAGTCAGCATGTGACGCAACGCTTCCACTAAACGCGGCATGTCCTCATCTTCCGGCGAAACGTGAAACACAAGCGCCTTCCCGTTCCTAAGCACCTCGGCTACAAGTGAGCTGCCACGATAGACCAGCCGCGTCGATGCGAGACGTTTCGGCAGCTTCCCTTTCAGCTCCTCCAAACCAATACCGCAGAGCGAAGCAGGATCGGCCGCATTGAGCCAATATATCGGCTGTCCCTTTATCTCGCTCCTCAACCTCCGAAAAGCGTCGTGGGACGCGAATTGCAATCCAGGTATCCCTTCGAAGAAAACTCCTGATAAAATCTCTCCCGAAAGCTCCATCAGCCTCAAGGCTTTGAATACGCTCTTCCATTGAAACTCGGGCAACTCCCGCTTCAGCAATTCTCGAAAAACCACGCCGTAACGATCTAGCAAAATCCGGACGCGTTCTTTCTGACGCTCAAGCGACGCTATGACATCGTCGTCCAATACCTCTTCCGGAAACGCATACCAACTCCCTGGATACACAATGGTATTCGCGGCTGACAATATACGTGTCCGCCTTCCAATACGCGCTCGCGCCACAGACACAGCTTCACGTCTCCGGTTTTGCGATTGCGTGGCTTGAGCAATTGAAAAATTCGTCAAGGCGCCGCGACGGACCGACGCAAACGAATCATTGCTCGCCTTCCCCTTCCAAACCAGCGACCAAAGCGCCGCCTCCAACTCGCTCACATCCAGCTCCGACTCCTTCACTAACGCATGGAATGCGAAGCGACCTCCGGAAGATGACGCCAATATCTCAAAGACTATCCGCTCCTCGCTGCTCAAACCTTCTTTCTGTTCAGCACGCACGAGATCCCGCTCATCGCTATAGCCAAACGCGATTCGCCCTTCACCAACACCCAACCATTCGATTTCTTCCTCGACCATGCAACTATCCATCGACGACGTCCGATAGTGAGCGATTCGAGATGGAAGAAAATCCTCTTCCCACAAGGCCGCTCGCTCCCCGTAGCCCGTCAATCTCTCTAGCGATTCCGAAACGCCGATCTCGTTCTCGCCTGAATTAATAACCCCCTGACGCTCCGCGAGGAAACGCCCCAGAGATTCGATCGGCAGCGGATCGAATGTCGGACGGTTTCGAGCCCGCTGCATGCGCAACAAGGATTCAAAATTCTCGTACTCGCAGACGAATATCTTGTCGGAATCCTCGACCAGTCTGCCGAGAACCAATCGCCGATCATCAACCAACGCGCCCACAAGCGTATCCAAATTCTGTGGCTGTGCCGGGAACGAATCTTGCAAGCGTTCAACCGACACCGGACCGTAATACGACAGCCATTCGACAAAAAGCTCTGCGTCCGGCTCCGGCGAAAACAGAGCCTTCACACGCCCAGACTCCTCCTCCAGAAAAACGCGACCGTCCGCCCTCTCAACAGGTAGGGACGGACGGTCTGGCCATCCACCCTCATCGCGGACGGCCTGGTAGTCCGTCCCTACCCTCTCCAACAGAGCCTCCCACTCCTCCACTCGCAACGCGATCCGATCGCGCAACCACTCCTTCAACTCGATCTCGTCGCTGGGAGCGTACCCAGGCGCAAGTCGCTGTCGCTTCGCCTCGTACTCCTGTATTATCTTTCTCGACACAGTCGGGCGCAACGCGTCATCGAACGCGACCGACTGGATAAGATCCTCGCGCAACTTCGACTGTTCGCTCCCTCGTGGATCATCCGAGTCGTACATGTACTGGTCGTTTATCTGACGCCACGCGACCGACCGGGCAAAAGGACTCGCCACCGAAACCTTGGTAAACGAAACATCAATCACCCCCTGCTCGAGTTCCGCCAAAACCTGCCGCAAGGATTCCATGTCGAACTCGTCCTTCAAACAAGTCCGCCACGCTTCTAGCATCATTGGAAAATCCTCGTAGCGCCGAACCGATTCGAGAAGCTTTTTAGACCGCATTCTGCTCAGCCACAGCGGCAATCGCTGGCCCGCCTTTTGCCGCGTGATTAGAAGCGCCGTTCCCGCCGCTTCGCGAAAGCGAGCCCCGAAAAAGCCCGACCCTTCGAGCCGCTTCCTCAACATCGCCTCGACATTCGAACTCGTAACCAATCGAAGTACCTCGTCGATCGGCACATCCTCCGAAACCGTTACCACCACGCAATCGTTGTTCACATAAACCTCGGCCCGATGCCCAAACCGCTCGTCCCAGGCCGCGTCCAAAGCCAGGGCGAAAGGCCGATTCACTCGCCCGCCCCAATGCGTATGCAAGATCAGTTGCTGACCCGGAGCGCCGCCAGGAGCCGCATTGACAAGCTCGGCAAGAATTTGATTCCGATGCGGCAATGACTGCCGCGTCGCCGTTTTTTGACTACGCAAATAGCTAGCTAAGGTCTTCGCTGTGATTTCGCTGAATGCGCATTCCGCTTGAAGCGTTTCCACAAAATCCTCGTTCTCCATCCGCTCGTCCGCCCACTGGAGAAACTCGCCGATTTTCGTGGAGTAATGAAAATCGCGATTGAATTCCTCCGCCTTCCAAAACGGCGGCATCGGACCCGCGCCCGCGCTCGGAGTCACGAAGACATCGTTGTAGGTAATTCGCTCGATCCGCCAGCTTTGGGCGCCGAGCGTAAATGTGTCGCCAATGCTCCGCTCCCAAACGAATTCCTCGTCAAGCTCGCCAATCCGCGAGCCCGGACCTTCGAGGCGAAGATGAAAATAGCCGCGATCCGGAATCACGCCCCCCGAAAAATAGTAAGCCAGCAATGCCCCTTTTCGAATCGTAACGGAATTCTCGGTACGGTTGATCGATATGCGCGGTTTCAGCTCCCGCAAGCGACTGGCCTCGTACCTTCCCGCCAGCATGTTCAGCACTAGATCGAAGGGCTCTCGCTGAAGGTCGCGATAAGGATAGCTCGATTTGATCAAACGGAAGAGCGCGTCAATATCCGAAGGCTGCGACCCGACGATGGAGACGATTATCTGGGCCAGCACATCCAGCGGGCAATCAACCGGTTTCACCGGCTCGATATCGCGCTCTTGAATCGCCTTCATAAGCACAGCCGCCTCCAGGAAGTCGCGCGAATGCGAAGGAAACAATGTCGCTTCGCTGGCCACTCCCACCTGATGGCCCGCTCGCCCGACTTTTTGAATCGCCGAAGACACGACACCCGGGCACTGGACCAAAACGACTCGATCCAATGCGCCCACATCGATGCCCATTTCCAACGAACTCGTGGCGACAATCGCCTTCAGTTCCCCATTCTTCAGACGTTGCTCGACCGCGTAGCGTATTTCCTTCGAAAGCGAGCCATGATGCGAATAGGCGACAGGAACCGCTTCATCGAGGTTTATCTTGTGAGTGATTTTTTCGCATAACTGCCGACTATTAACGAAAATCAAAGTCGACCGATTCGCAGCCACGATCTTCTTCAGGTCCTGAACGATCGGATGCCAGAAATCGTCGTCCGGCAGATCCTCATTCGCCTCTTGTGGAAAACGCGCATCGATCACGTATTCCTTTTTCTGCGACGCGTTCGCGCATTTGACGAGACGAGGAACAAAGCCGTTATCCTCAATCGAAAACCCACCCACGAACGCCGCCACCGTCTCCATCGGCCGCACCGTCGCCGACAAAGCGATGCGCTGGAACTCGCCGCTCATGTTGGCCAGCCGCTCAATCGCCGTCATCAGATAGACGCCGCGCTTGCTTCCCACCACCGAATGGATTTCGTCTAAGATGACAGACTTCACTCCGAGCAACGCACGCTGCCCGTCTCGCGACGTGAGCATGAGATTCAAGCTCTCCGGCGTCGTGATCAGAATCTCCGGCGGCTTTCGAAGCATCTTGCGACGATCGTTCTGGGCCGTGTCCCCGCTTCGCGTCATCACACGGATTTCCGGCCAAGCGATCCCTTCCTTCTCGAACGCGGTTTGCAACTCCGCTAACGGTTCCAGCAAATTGCGGCGAATATCATTGTTCAACGCCTTCAGCGGCGAGATGTAGACCACCCGCGTTTGCCCCAATTCCCATTCCTTCGAGGCCAGCTGATTGAGCGCCCAAAGGAACGCCGCCAAGGTTTTTCCGCTCCCCGTCGCGGCCGACATGAGCGCGTGGTCCCCGGCTGCGATCAATTCCCAGGCCTTCTCCTGAATATCAGTCGGCACTCCAAATTTCCGTTCAAACCAGGATTGAACCGTCGGGTGGAACAAAGATAATCTGCTTTCAAGTTTTGGAGGCATTCTACGGAAAATGAAATTGTCAGCCTGAGGCGTCTTCGACAATCAATCTATTTCATTCGCCCGGACAAGCGCAGTCCTAGGATGCCAAAAGATGGCAACTAATCTCCCGTAGCGGAACGACTGCGTCGTCCCGACTTTTCAATGCCAAACGACCGCTATTATCCGCCTACCCGAAAAACAGCGCTTCCGCGAGAGCGTCATCGGGCTCGAGCAACTTGATCGCGGCGGTCATCGCGTGCGATTCATTATCGATCCGAGCGCTAATCTGAGCGAGCCCCGCATCCAGATCCAAAAAGCACTCCACAGAATTCGCATTTTCGTAGGAAAAAGAAAGCCAAGGAGGCGATTCAGCATCCACCGAAGCGTTAAAAGCGAACTCTCTCGCGACCGCTTCACCATCCTGAAATTCATCGCAATCCTTCAACACGCCTTCAAGCCAAACGAGGAGCGATTCCGACTCCGCCTTAAACGCAACCGGCGCGGTGAATTCAACCCGTACGAGGCCATTGACAATATCCTCCACTGATAATGTGCTAAAAAACTGCCCGATGCTCTGTCGAATGGGAAGCGTTCGCGCGGCAGCCAAATCGTGCAGTTTCTCTGGCTGGGGAATCTTCAACTGTTTCGGCGAATACGATTCCTCGCCGGTATCGATGACTATCCGATCCACGTTTTTGAAGAACGACTGATACGCGGAAAGATTGTCCGATGAATCGAATCGATACGGCCAGTAGTAAGTCGGCAAGTCGCTCTCTAGAAAAATGGATACTTGATCCTCCAAGTACTGCTTCTCCTTGAGCGTGTATCCGAAAATCAAGGCTTCGCAGCAGCTCATGTCGTCGCCCCCCTCACCAATGTAACACTCCGAATAAATCTTGCAGACAATGCCTTGACCCGTCGCATCTTCGTCTTTCGAGGGACACAAGGCGAGGATGCGACACGGATAGCGGCGCGAAAAATCGATGACCGAGCGGAAGAGCGCTTTCGCTTGGTCGAGAGACGCGTCAAAGCCGAAATGCAAAATCAGGTTCATCCGCGACGCGCGAAATTCCGAGGGCGGGCGAACGCCTTCCGATGAAGCAGGCGCGTCCCACATATTGGAGAGCGAACAAAGCGCATCGCCTACCGGAACCTCGAATCCCGGCAATTCGCAGTAAATCTCGTTCTTTTCCGTCGCTAGCATCTCAGCCATCGTAGTTCTCCTTTTCTACGGCCTGCGCCATTCATCGGAGTTGTCCCAAAGCAGCCGGTCGGCCGCCAAGGGTCCCCAAGATCCCGCTACATAGCTCTCCATGCCGCGTTGCCCTTCGCTCGCCCAGAACTCGTGGAGCGGAGAGATCAGATTCCACGATGCCTCCGTTTCATCTCCGCGAATGAAAAGCGTCCCATCGCCAAGCATCGCGTCCAGCACGAGCCGCTCGTAAGCTTCCGGCGTATTCGAGCCGAAAGTCGCGCTGTACTTAAAGTGCATTTTAACCGGCTGCGTTCTCGTCTGCAGGCCAGGGATCTTAGCATTCAACAGAACCGTAGAGCCTTCATCCGGCTGGATCTGAAATACCAGCGAATTCGCCGCCAGGTTCAGCATCTCGTTCTCGCTGAAAAGCGTCGATGGCGGGCGTTTGAATTGTATCGCGATTTCCGTTACGCGACGAGGCATACGCTTGCCCGAGCGTAGATAGAAAGGCACCCCTTCCCAACGCCAGTTGTTGATATTCAGGCGAAGCGCCGCGTAGGTTTCCGTTTCGGATTCCGGCGACACGCCTTCCGCCTGGCGGTAGCCTTCGACTTTCTCGCCATCGACCAGGCCCTCCTTGTACTGAGCTCGAACCACGTCACCGTGATCGTAATCCAATCGCAAAGGCTTGATCGCTTTTAGCAGCTTCACCTTTTCGTCGCGAATCGATTCCGGATCGAGCGACACGGGCGGCTCCATGGCTGTAAGCGCGAGCAGCTGCATCGTGTGATTCTGGATCATGTCGCGGGTCGCGCCGCTTTGCTCGTAGTAGCCGCCGCGCGTGCCCACTCCTAGGGATTCGGCTACGGTGATCTGAACATTGTCCACGTACTGCCGATTCCAGAGCGGCTCGAAAATCGAGTTCGCGAATCTCTGGACGAGAAGATCCTGCACCGTCTCTTTGCCAAGGTAGTGGTCGATCCGATACACTTGGCGCTCCTGAAAAACGCCTTGGATGACCTTGTTGAGATGACGCGCCGACTCGAGATCCTTTCCAAACGGTTTCTCGATGACCACTTTGGTATGGCTATCCTCCTCTTGATAGCGCGTCGCCAGACCGCTCGCGCCGAGATTCTTGATGATCGGCTCGAAAACGGACGGAGGCGTCGAAATGTAGAACACGCTCTGAGTCTCGCGCCCGAGATCCTTTTCGATCTCGTCGACCTTGCACTTGAGCGCCTTAAACGCCTCGAGCTCGTCGTAGCCCCCGCTGCAGTAGTAGGTCTTGCTCTCAATGCGCTTCCAGATGTCCTCGTTTAGCGGACGACGAGAAAACTTCTCGATCGAATCGAAAGCCAGCTTCCGAAACTCCGCATCCGGTATCGGCTTGCGGCCAAAGCCTATGAGAGAAAAGTCCGCCGGAAGCAGATTGTCTACGGCGAGATTGTAGATCGCCGGCACGAGCTTGCGGGCGCAAAGATCTCCCGAAGCTCCGAAAATCGTAATCACGGTCGGCTGCGCTCCGCGATGCTTGCTCAAGCCTTTCAAAAATGGATGACGAGTATCTTCTGACATGTCAGTGTTCTGAAATTTGGATGTAGGAAAGAAGCGACAAAGTGGGCACCGCTTCGAAGCTTGTAAAGCCGATTGACTCGCTAGACTCCCCGACCCCTCGCTTTGGGAAATAGAGGAACGTTTTCGAAATGCCGCGCGACGAGAATCTCGCCGTCTTCGTGCTCCACTCCCACCACATCGAAACGGTAGGTTTTCACCGGCGGCTTCAATTTCGCCAGATACGCCCCGCAAACGCGACGCAGCGCATCCTTCTTCCGCTTGTTAATCGAATCGTATCCACCCACCAACGCTCCAGCTCGGCGCGTGCGCGTTTCGACGAAGACCAAGGTCGTCTCATCTTCGCAAATCAGGTCGATCTCGTCCTTCCCCGACCGCCAGTTTCGAGCGAGCACGCGATACCCCTTCGCCTTGAGCAAACGTTCGGCTTCGCGCTCGCCCGCGACGCCAATCGAACTAGCAGTCGCCTTTTCATTGTTGGAAAACAATCGCCGGATCCAGGATAACACAGATTCCAAGCTAATCGCGCTTTTCCGAACAGCAAGTCCTCTTCAAAACAGTTGGAGGAGCGATCCAACGGCAAAAAAATCGACCCAATTTTGAATAATGAACGACTTCTCCGGTTTGATAGAGTAGAAGATCCTCCGCACGACATAATGAACGAAGCCAAAGCCATACAACTCTGCATCAAGCGACGCCACGCCGTGGGCTTCGAATTCCTCGTCAAATGCTACCGCAAACAAGCCTTCTGCCACGCATACGGCATTATGGGCAATCGCGAAGACGCTGCCGACGCCTGCCAAGATTCCTTCAAGAAAGCGTTCGTCTCGATACCCAAACTAGAACGCCTCGATCGCTTCTATCCGTGGTTTTACTCCATCTTGCGCAACCATTGCTTCAATCTGCTCAGTCGTAAGAAAACCGTGGAGACGCATCGCGACATTCTAGAAACCGAGAATGCTCAGCGGCATTCTCCTACGCCTCGCGGAGAACTCGAACACTCCGAGGCGATCGCGTCTATCCAGGCTGCCCTAGCCACACTCAAACCGGATTTTCGCGAAATACTCGTCCTGAAATATTACTCTGAATTCAATTATCATCAAATATCCGATACACTGCAAATTCCATGCGGCACCGTAATGAGCCGACTCTATCACGCCCGCACCGCATTTAAAAACGCAGTGGAATCACTCAACCAATAGCATAGCCATGTCCGACCAAAACAATATCGATGATCGCAAAGCCCAACTCATGGGCTTCATGGATGGCGAACTCTCGCCAGAGGAAACCGCGGAGGTCAACAACCTCCTGATGCGCGACGCCGCGCTACGGGCCGAATACGAGGAATTGTGTCGAGCTTGCGGAGAACTGGATAGACTGCATTTCGACATGCCAGACGAAGCGGAACTTCGAAAACTCTGGAAAAATCCTTTCACCACCTTCGTCTACCGCTTCGCGTGGACACTCATCCTGGGAAGCGTGGGCATCATTCTGGGAGTGGCAGGCTACAACTTTCTCTTCAACAGCGGACCTTTCGGGCTGAGTATCAAGACGCTGATAACCGCCATTTTCTCAGGCTTCGCCCTTCTTTTTATCCTCACTGTTATCAAGCGTGTCTCCACGTATTCTAAAGATCCTTACAAAGACATCGAAAAATGATCGTATCCACAACAGACAGTATTCCCAATAAGAAAATCGTCGCGACCTATGGACTTGTGCGAGGCAGCGGCATTCGCGCTCGGCACATCGGCACCGATATCATGGCTGGTTTCAAGTCAATCGTCGGAGGCGAAATTCACCAATACTCAAAGCTCATGGGTGAAGTACGCGAGCAATCCATCGACCGAATGATCGCGGAGGCAAAACGCATGGGAGCGAATGCCGTAGTCGGAACACGCTTAACCACGTCGATGGTAATGCAAGGAGCGGCCGAGCTCGTTGCCTACGGCACCGCGGTCAAGGTCGAAGACGAAACCGAAGTCTAAGGCGCTTTTTCAAATGTAGGAGACTGCTTGCAGGCGATTTCCTTCGCCATCACCCAGGGGAATTTATCGCCTGCAAGCAGGCTCCTACAATCGGCGAACCGCTTCCACAAACGATTCGCGAACCTATAGAACACCCGCCTACGCCAGCACCGCAGGTTCTTCGATATGCAGACTTACGAGATCTTGGTCCTCGTGCTCCGAATGGAACTTCATGGAGACGACCTTGGAGACGCCCTTCTCTTCCATCGTCACGCCGTAGATCGCGTTAGCCGCTTGGATCGTGCGTTTGTTGTGCGTGATGATGATGAACTGCGACTGCGACGTGAACTGCTTTAGCAGCGCTGTGAAGCGGCCAATGTTCGACTCGTCCAGCGGCGCATCCAATTCGTCCAGAAGACAGAACGGGCTCGGTTTGACCATGTAGATCGCGAAGAGCAGACCCACCGCTGTCATAGTCTTTTGGCCGCCCGAAAGCAGCGAGATGTTCTTCAAGCGCGTGCCCGGAGGCTGGGCCACGATATCGATGCCGCTCTCGAGCACGTCCTCCGTCTCGATGAGCTGCAGGTCCGCTTTTCCGCCGCTGAATAAGGTCTCGAAAGTGTGCTTAAAGTTTTCTTTTATCTGCTCGAAGGTCGCCGAGAATTGCTCGCGGGATTTCGTGTTGATCTCGTCGATCGCGGCCACGAGCTTGTCGCGCGAAGTGACCAAATCGTCGTATTGCGTTTTCAAGAACAAATGCCGTTCGCGCAATTCGCCGTACTCTTCGATCGCATCGGTATTCACCGCTCCCATACCATTCACGCGTTTGCGCAAGGACTGGATTTCAGATTTGATTTTGCTCCAGACGGTCGACTCGAGTTCTTCTAACTCCTCCTCAGTCGGCCCTTTCGAAACCGCGTGGTCCGGAGTCAATTCCTCTCCGGTTTCCTGGGTTTCCGCTGATTCCTCATCGGCGACGCTCGCGCCGTTAACAAATTCCTCCAACGCCGCTTCGTCGTCGGACTCGCTTTCGGCGCCCGCTTCCGCAGAACCGCTTTGCGCTTCCTCGGACTCGTCCGATCCGCTCCCGTCGAGATCGAATTTCGGCAGATTTTCGACGGGCTGACGCGCCTTCCACATTTCGAATTTCCAATCGACCAATCGCAAATCGATGCCGTACTCGCGTTCGATTTCCTCTTGCACGAATTGCAGCCGAGAACGCTTTTCCGCAATCTGCACTTGCTGATTGCTCAGATTCGAACGCAATCCATCTACTTTCTCGCGCACGAAAGTCTGCTCTTTTTCCAGTATTCCAACTTTATCTTCAATCGAAACCAGCGACTCGCGAGTGGTCTCGACGATCTTTTTCGCTTCCTCCAATTCCGCATCTACAGATTCGCTGCGAGCCTTGGCGCTTTCGATCTCCTGCTGCTGCTCTACGATTTGAGTTTCCCACTGCGCGATATCCGCAGTTTTGAATTCGATCAGACGAGTCAATTCCGAGCGGCGCTGCTCAATCTCGACAAGACCCTGCTCAAGCATGTCGAGCTTCTGTTTCTTCTCCTGCAAATCGAATTTCGCTTGCGAAAGCGCTTCCCGCTTCTCGTCACGCGTTCCTCTAATAACGCTAATGCCTTGCTCGATCTCTTCGAGTTTTCGGCGGGCGTCGTCTAGGATTTCCTGCTCGCCGGTAGAACGCGTCCGCGCGGAGTCCAGCTTTTCCGTCGCTCGCGAACGGGTCTCTTCAAGAAGGTCTTTTTCACGCTCAAGACGCTCCGCCTTCAACTTCTGGTCTTGCAGCGTCTTTTCCGCGTTGCGCGCTTCCGCCTGCAAACGGGAAAGCTCCTGGCTCGCTTCGCCAATGGCGCGACGATGCGTTTCCACTGCTTCCTCGGACGCTTCGAGTTGCTGATTGATTTTCTCTGCTTCGGCCCGAGCCTTATCCAAGGCCTTCTGATCCGCCTTAACCTCTTCGCTCGTCTGCCGCAGCTCGATCTCTCTCTGGAGAATGCTCGAGTTCTTGGCCTTCTTGTAACCGCCATTCGCGAGACCGCGACTATCGACAGATTCTCCTTTTCGAGAGGCGACTTGGAGGAACCGGAAATCCGAATTGCTCTCCCACCATTTCAAAAACTCCGCGATATCTTCGACGACGTAGCTGGCGGAAAGCACGGAACTCAACGCATCGTTTCCGTCTCCCAATTCGATAAACTCCGATGCAGGCTTCAACCAATCCGGCAATTCCGTCGCTTCGCCCGAACGACCGCCCAAATTCAGCTTCACGCACGCGCGACCGATCTTGCGCTCCTCGAGCTGTCGAAACACTTCTATCACGGTAACCGCATCGCCCACCGAAACCGCTTCGACCGCGGAACCGAGCAGCGCTTCCAACGCTTGGCCGTATCCCTCTTTCACCGACAAATTCGAAGCCAATGCGGAAAACGATCGATCACTCAAATCGCCCTGCATCTTGCCTTTGAGCAAAGCTTTCGCTCCTTCGCCGTATCCTTCCAGTTTTTCTTGGAGTTGTTGGAGCAGTTTCACTCGAGCGGTCTTTTGGGCGACCGTTCGATCCAGTTCCTGAATACGCGTTTGAGCCGCGCGGAATGCGTCCCTCGTTTCGTAGACATTCTGTCGAGCCGCTTCTAGCTCCGTTTCAAGCTGGGACTGTCGTTGCTGCGTTTCGTCGACGCTCGCGTTAAAGGTTTCGAGCGCCTTCTGCGCCTCGGTCTGGCCATCGGACTGTTCGGCGAGCTCTTCTTCGAGACGGACCAATCGATTCGAGCTCGTACCGGCCTCGACTTCCAGCAGAGACATCTGCTCGCGGCTTTGGTGGAGGCGGCTTTCCGCTTCCTGCGACTGCGATTTGAGCTGCTGGATCTCGCGCTCCGCAGATTCCAGCTGGGCCTCGATCTCCGCGAGCTCGCGATTACGCTCCTGGAAAATTTCGTCGGAATTGCCCAGCACGTCTAGGTGGAGCTGCTTGTCTTGGGAGTGCTCATCTAGACGAGTAGCAAACTCGCCGATCTGACCCTCAAACGAGCCCATCTCCTCGCGAGCCTGCTCGATTCGCTCGCGCATGGAGTTGATCTTGATATCAGCCATGTGCGACTGATTCGTCGCCTGCTCCTTCAGGCTGCGCAGATCGAAAACCGCCTGCTGGGAATCCTGGACTTTCTGAATCAAGGTCTGCCGCTCCTCTTTGTAGACGATCAGACTGTTTTCCTTGTTCCCCAGATCCTTTTGAAACTCCTCGACTTCGCCTTGCAGCGAGCCCGCGCTCTTGTCGATGTTGCCAAGCGAATGGCTAAGCGTGCCGTATTGGTGAGCGCTGTATCCAACATCCAAATGCCGCAGCTTGTGGCTCAATTTCTTGTAGCGAATCGCCTTCGTCGCCTGGCGCTTGAGACTACCGATCTGCCGACCGATCTCGCCAATGATATCGGTCACGCGATCCAAGTTCGTTTCCACGTGGCCCAGCTTGTTCAAGGCCTCTTTGCGCTGCGCCTTGTACTTCGAAATACCCGCAGCCTCTTCGAAGACCGCGCGGCGCTCCTCCGGCTTCGACGAAAGAATCTGGTCGATCTGACCTTGGGCCATGATCGAGTAGGACGTGCGCCCCACGCCTGTATCCATAAATAGACGTTGTATGTCCTTCAGGCGACAAGCTTTTCCGTTTATGAAATAATTGCTCCCGCCATCGCGATGCACGCGGCGGGTCAGCTCAACTTCGTGAAAATCCTGACCGAGCTCCTTTTCGCAATCGGTGAGGATGATCGACACTTCGCAGATGTTGACTGGTTTTCGCTTGTCGGTGCCTTCGAAAATGACGTCCTGCATTCTACCGCCACGCAGGGCTTTCGCGCTCTGCTCGCCGAGAACCCAGCGAATCGCGTCGGCGATATTGCTCTTGCCGCAGCCATTCGGCCCGACAACCGCGGTCACGCCGCGTTCGAACCTTAGGTGCGTTGCGTCCGCGAAACTTTTGAAACCGTTTGCTTTGAGTGCGCTCAGATACATGTAAGGGGCAGAAAATGAACGGCCTCACGGAAGCCTGACAACCCCAAACGCGCGATTGTGAATAAGTCGAAGAATAACCTGGGGATAAGTTCCTACATTTATTCTCAAAAGGTAGGGCCCGACTGCCAGGCGGTCCGAGTTTTCTCAATGCGGCCCGCCGTAGCTACACCGGGAACCCGGTGTGGGAAAAGCCCTAATCCTTCGCCGGCACCACGCAGCAGGGCAGCATCGCGGCGTCTTCCATTCCGTGGATGATCTTCTTGTCCGGTGGGCAAAAGGTCGCCAGGGCCCCAGCCAGCTCGACGGTGTCTCCATTGACAAAATAGTAGGGGTTCAGCCTGAGCCGACCCGACGCCTCGTAGACTTCGCCTTCCGCCGAGTACAGAGGATGCTTCAGTCGAATCGATTTGCGAAACTCTTGAATCACATGCAGATGGGTATCCGACATGGAGCTGGCTTCCTTCAGGCTCTCGGACCAGTCGTCCCGGGAAACGTCGTTTCCGATCACCACGCTCCGGGAACCCCAGGCGGTCTCGTGGAATCCGGAAATCTTCAAAACCAGGTTACGCTCCTTCTGGCTCGCTTCCGCGAGATCCATCCAACTGTGCAGTTGCCTGCCTTGAGCGAGCGGCCCGTCGATAACCGCTCCAGGCGGAAGCGGAGCCGGGTCGACTATCCAGGATTTCGGGATCAGCTTGTCGAGCGTCTTTCGGGATTTTTTCGGAACGCTCTCCTCCCAGAACTCGCGAAGCAAGTGATGGTGATAAAGGGCCATCGCCGCCTTTTCTTCGAAAAAGGGCCGCAAGGGCGGGTCCAGCGCGATCTCCCCGTTCTCCCAGGCCTCGATGATAAATTGGGAGGTCTTGATATTCGCCAAATCGAACAGTTCGAAAAAGCGATACACCACGTCGATTTTCTCGGGATTGCCGTCGATATCGAAATAGAGACCGCTCCCGAGCGGAAATACCTGATCCGTCCACAAACTGAAAACCCGAAGCCCCTTCAACTGGAGTTGCTCCGCCAGCCAATCCATTTCCGGCTTGTAGGTAGCCGACTCCTCGCTGACCACGATCGCGATTACCGGATGGTCCTTCTCTGGGGCCAATGACGCCAAGCGCCGATAAAACGCGTTTTCCATGGCTCCGTCCTCGCCGAGCATCGGATGCTCCGAAGTCTTCGCGTAAAGAGCATTTAAGTACGCCGTCAGCCCAATCCCTCCAGGCACCGAATCGAGTTCCGTGATCGAGAATCCATCTTGTGTAACCAGAAGATCGGGACGAATAACCGGCGGGATGCGCCCCTTGCAGGCCTTGCTTCGACTGATGGCAACCAGCTCGCTCGGCTTCCCCCGATCCAAATACTCCGCCACCCAAGGCGCATAGACTTCCTTGTTGCGGAGCAGCTTCTTCCCGTCGGCGGATCGTGAATACAGCACTTCGAGCGCCTTGTAGAAATCCAGACTCGCTTGACCGATCTGCTGCAGTTTCTCCACGATTTCCGCAGGGAGCGGCCACGGTTCCGGAGAAGTCCGCCAGGTCTTCCCTTCGAACAACTCCTGACGCGCGAACGCTTCCTGTAGATCTTTAAAATCCATCGCTCTATAATGTAGGAGCCTGCTTGCAGGCGATTTTCAAATGCTCGCATACCAGAGGAGAAGCGCCTGCAAGTAGGCTCCTACGCTCAGCTGATTTACGCCTCACCATACGACACTGTTGTTCCCGCTCCATCAATCATCCATCTGGATTTCCTTGTTGCGGTGGCGTGGTGAGCCGGCGCGGAGCCAGGCGTTGATGAACATGTCGATATCGCCGTCCATTACGATTTGGATGTTTCCCGTATCCACCCCGGTGCGCAGATCTTTAACCATCTGATAGGGCTGGAAGACGTAGCTTCGGATCTGATTGCCCCAGCCGATTTCCCCTTTTTCGCCGTACACCTTCTCCATCTCCGAGCGCTTCTCGTCCTCTTGTTTTTCGTAGAGGCGCGCTTTCAGCATCTTCATGGCGGTCGCGCGATTCTTGTGCTGTGACCGCTCCGTCTGGCAAGCGGCGACCACGCCCGTTGGGAGGTGAGTCAAACGCACGGCGGAGTCCGTCTTGTTGACATGCTGACCGCCTTTGCCGCTCGCCCGATAGGTGTCTTCGCGCAGGTCCTTGTCGTCGAGTTCGATCTCAACGTCGTCCTCGATTTCCGCGACAACATCCACCGCGCAAAAGGAGGTGTGGCGGCGCGCATTGGAGTCGAAGGGGCTGATCCGCACCAGTCGGTGCACGCCTCGCTCGGCGTTGGCGTAACCGAAGGCGTTAGGCCCTTCGATCCGCAACGTCACTTTCGAGAGACCCGCTTCTTCGCCCGGAAGAATGTCGATGATCTCGCACTTGAAGCCGCGCCGTTCCGCCCAGCGAGTGTACATGCGGAAAAGCATGTCCGCCCAATCGCATGATTCCGTTCCGCCCGCTCCCGCGTTCACGCTTAGGATGGCGTTGCAGTGGTCGTGTGCGCCCTTCAGGTAGCACTGGATTTCGAGGTCGTCGAGTTCGCCCTTCAAGGTTTCCGCCGCCTCGTGGAGTTCGACCGCTTCATCGGAATTTTCGTCGACCTCTTCCTCCTCCAGCAACTCCTCCATCGCTCGGGCGTCGTCGACCTTAGACTTGAATTGGGCCAGTCCGTTGACGACCCGCTTGAGCATGTTCGCTTCTCCAATAATGGCCTGGGCTGCTTTCTGGTCATTCCAAAAACCTTCCGCAACCATCTTCTCATCTAAAGCTGCGATCTCGTCGCGTTTGCCATCGACGTCAAAGATACCTCCATAGGTATCCCGCGCGCTTTTCTATCTCATTGTGCAAGGCTTTCGTCTCTGACTTGATCATAAGCGCAGCAGATTGGAAAGTTCTTCGAGCGAGATCAAGCGCGGAGCCTCATTTTTCACCGCAGCAACGTAGGGCGGACTATCTCTAGTCAGCCGACAACGGTTGTCCCCAATTTCGCGGCTGACTAAGGATAGTCAGCCCAACCGTTTCTCACTGCGATTCGGAAACGTTCGCCTTGTGAAGCTCGTCGGAAAACAAGTGAAGCAGGCGATCAACGATTACAATGATCGCTTCGGGCCGATTCGCGATCCCGAGCGACTCGCGCTTCCAAGTACTCGCCGCGATCGTCACGATGCTGTCTTTGGGACGCTCTAGTTCCGCCATTTCCCGCAACTCCAATGACACCGAATAAATATGGCTCGGCCCCTGGGCATGAGCGATGTTGATCACCACTTCTAAAAATGGCTGTCCCGGCATCACCGCGACCTCCTCCTCGGTAAGCAGGCGCAAATGTAGCTCCTCCAACTTCTGAAGGACATGCTCCTCAAGCGCCGTTTCATCCAGAACGAAGGCGTCCGACCGGATGCTCATCGGGCGGATTTTCAGCCCGACGCCCTGCAATCCCTTCAAAAGAGTCTCGCTATAATCCGCCCGCGTCTCCGAAACGGCGAAAAGCGCGAGCAATGAGGCTAGGGCAACGAATTTCATACTAATAGTACTATTCGACTGACGAGCTTCTATATTAAGCGGTTCAAGGCCAGCCCTTTTCCGACCGAAGTCGCAACTCCCGCCGTTTCCCAACTCCTACCCGAGCCGTGTCCAACACCATCCGCTTCCACAGGCAAAGACCAAGCCACGACCGTTTAATTTACAACGTTGTAATTTAAACGGTCGTGGAGCGATTGGCGGCTTTTTCTCGGGCCTGCCGCGGGAGTCGGGCCGGGGCCTCGAAGCCGGCGATTCTCCTGACCGAGCTTGATATCGATCCTTCAAGCGCGCAGCGTTCCGCCAATGGAAATCGATGCGAAACTCCGGCTAGTCACGTTAAGCGTGGGCGAGTTCGCGCGATTCTCCCCGTACTCCCAACGAACCGATTCGCTCGGGATCGGCAATTGGCGGGCCCAAGCCGGACAGCAATGGCACCAGGCCATCCAGGAAAATGCCCCTCAGGAAGGCCTCACCAACGAACAGTCAATCAGCGGCGACATCCTCTGGAGCGGCTGGACTCTCCGCATCTCCGGCCGTATCGACCAAATCCGTGACGAGCCCGGCAACATCCGAGTTCGCGAAATAAAAACGGTCACCAGCCCCCTGCCGATCGATCCCAACGAAATCGGCTCCCGCTACAAAAGCTACTGCCTCCAGCTCCTCGCCTATCGGGAATTGCTTATTCGGACCCGAAACGAAATCGCGGAGAATATCGATCTCGAGCTCTACCTCGTCGAGCTCGCCTCCGGAATCACCCAGAGCGTGCCGCTGGACGGTCGTTTCGACCCGCTTATCGTCGAGCATCTCGACCTTCTGGCCAGCTACCTCGACCGGAAAAGCGCACGGCTTGCCCGGCTGCGTTCGCTGCAGTTCAAGCCCGCCTACGAAACGCCACGCCCCGGCCAGGAGACCGTTCAAGCCGATCTCAAAGCCGCGTTCGAAACCTCACCAATCGTCTGCCTCGAAGCGCCGACCGGATATGGTAAAACCGGAGTCGCCTGGGAAATCGGCCTGCAACGCCTAGCCACAGGACAAGTCGACCGCATCGTCTACCTCACCAGCAAAGCCACCGGACAACTCGAAGCCACCCAGCGTTTGGAAGCGCTGCTCGGCGACCACTCCGCCGCGTCCTACTGGCAAATCCGAAACAAGGCCGAACACTGCGTCAATTCCGAGTTTCGCTGCTCGCCCCGCGTCTGCTCCTACATCGTCGATCTCGACGAAAAATGGAAACGCTCCGGGCTCGACCGACACTTCCTGTTTTCGCAACAACCCATTCCCATCGAAACGCTAAAAGAACAAAGCGCCGCCGCCCAAATCTGTCCCTACGAAACAATGCGGACCGCGCTTGGATATCGAGACATCTGGATCGGAGACTACAATTACCTATTCTCCTCCAAAAGCGCCCGCCTGCTTTCCGAGCAAACCGATTTCGATCCCAGCCGTTCCTTTCTCATCATCGACGAAGCCCACAACCTTCCCTCTCGCGTCGAGTCTAATCAAAGCAAGGAACTCAACGCGCTCGCCCTGAACGCGCTGCTCGAAGAGCTCGCTGAAATCGGAGCCAGTCGACGTATTCGAAATCTGATTTCAAGCATCCTATCGGAATGCGTCGCCTATACGAAAGGAGACGTGCTCAGCCTCGGTCAACTCGACGATCTAGCGGAACTCCTGTCATCCTTCATAACCACCGTATCCGGCGAAGCCTTACCGTACGAAGAGATGATGCCCGAGCCTCTAGAAACGCTCTGGTCGCTCTCTTCGGGAACTGCAGTGCTGAAGGAATCCGCGGAACGCTTCATCGCTTGGGTTCCCAGAAACGGCCAAATCAGAATCACCTGCATCGATCCAGCCCAAGCCATCGGAGACATGCTCGCCCCGTTCAAGGAATGCCTTTTCCTCTCCGCCACCTTCCCGATCTTCGACGGCTTCCTGGAGCAATGCGGCCTGAGTGATCGGCTCCCCCCACCCCATCGCGTCACCCCTCCCGCCCCCTGGTTGGACGGCGTCTACGATATTGCGATCGACACACGAGCCGATACCCGGATGAAGCAACGCAAAACCTCCGCCAGCGTCACCGCATCGACAATCTCCACGCTCACCGAGCAGTTCGCGCCCGTCGTCGTTTTCTTCCCGTCCTTCGCCTACGCCGATAAAATGCGGGAGACCGTAGAGCAGAACTTCCCCTTCTATCGAGTCGCAATGCAAGAGCGCGGCGGAAGCGAAACGCTCGCCGAACGGGCCGACTTCATCGACGACGCGATCCGCTTTCACGACATCGTCTTCCTCGTTCTCGGATCGAGTTTCGCCGAAGGCATTGATCTGATCGGCGGCAGAATTCAAGCGGCCATGGTCGTCAGTCCTGCCCTCCCGGAAGTGAACCCCATCCAGCAGGCGAAGCGAGACTACTACGACAGCAAAGGGCTCAACGGATTCGAACGCGCTTACCTCCAGCCCGGTATCCAGAAAGTGAATCAAGCCCTTGGTCGCCTCGTCCGCGCGCCCGGCCAAAAAGTCAAAGTGCTCCTCCACTGCCAACGCTTCGCCGAAAAAAGAACCCAAACGCTCCTTTCGTCCCAATACCGGGATTTCGACTACATCTTTGAAGACACAGACCTCGAACGCTGGTGCGCCCAAACCGCGAAACCTAAGCCCTCTCCCATGTAGGAGCCTGTCATTGACCCCGACCTGTCGGCGGCTTGCAGGCGATATTCCCGCCGGATCAACGCAAAAGATCACCTGCCATTCGACACGCTCATGGCCCTAAGGTTCTCGAACGGGCAAGCAGGCTCCTACATCGATGGGTTTCACTAAAGAAACCCGACATTGCCAAAAAAAAAAGGAGGAACCGAAGTTCCTCCTTAATAGATATAAAATTCTTATTCGCAGATCGCTCGCCTAGAGCGAGGTTGGATCTGCACGAAAGTCTGAAATCCGCTAACGCAGATCGTTAGGCTTTCTTAACATTCGTGGCGCAAGGTCCTTTTTTACCTTCTCCAATTTCATATTCTACGGGATCGCCTTCATTTAGGGCTGATCCATCTGTCTCGGAATGATGAACGAATAAGTCGTTGCCGCCATCATTCTGTTGAATGAAGCCGTAGCCCTTCTCATCGTTAAACCATTTTACTGTTCCTTTTGCCATCTTTTGTCTTGGTGTTTTCTGTGTTTTTAATGATCGCCCCACCGGGCAATTAGCGCCCAACGGAGATATTGGGCGCCATCATGGTTAAAACACCTCCCCTGTCTATGAGCATTTGTGTAAATTTTTTGTTCAGTTTCAAACAGCCTGCCCAACAGCCCATTAAGAAACTCCGAACATCGTTTTTCTTTACCTCGCTCGATTAGCCAGCCAATGAATGGTGGGTGCCGATTAGAAAGTCCATCTCCTCAGACGAAATCAACAGCGCCATCGAGTCCGTCGCCGCGGAAATCGCCACCGCCCACGCCTCGACTAGCAACCTCGTCCTAGCCGCTATCGCCAACGGAGGCATCCCTTTCTCCGAAATGCTCTGCGACGCGCTCGACGCCAAGCATGGCATCCAAGCCCACGCCGCGGTCATCGACATCTCCTTCCACCGGGACGACATCGGCGTCAATCCCATCGCCAAGGAAGTCGAGTCCACCCAAATCGCCCACGATCCCGAAGAATCCACCATCATCCTCGTCGATGACGTCCTCTTCTCCGGCCGCAGCGTTCGGGCCGCCCTCGCCGAAGTCCACACCATTGGACGCCCCCACAGAATCGAGCTCGCGACCCTAGTCGACCGCGGCAACCGGCGCCTCCCCATTCAAGCGAATTACGTCGGCATCACCGAGCCCACAACACGCTCCGAAAAGGTGGAAGCCCACCTATACCCAAACAGACCCGACAAGTCGCATGTTGACATTCTCTCGGCTTAGCGCTGGATGGCCACTTCAGGTATGCCTTGGATTCGCAAAGACCTGATATCGATCGAAGAACTCTCGCCAGAAGAGATCTTAACCCTGTTCAAAACAGCTGAGGCGTTTAAGAAAATCCTCGATCGAAAGACCACTAAAACGCCCGCTCTCCGCGGCAAAACCGTCGTCAACCTCTTCTTCGAAAACAGCACCCGCACGCGGGTCGCCTTCGAAATGGCGGCGACTAAGCTCAGCGCGGACGTCATGTCGCTCGACATGAAAACGAGCAGCACCACGAAAGGGGAAACGCTCCGCGACACGGTCCAGACCATCCGCGCCCTCGCCGCCGACATAGTCGTCATTCGCCACTCCGCGCCAGGATCCGCCGCCTACATCGCCAAAATTCTCGACATCCCCGTCCTCAACGCGGGAGACGGCGCCCACGAGCACCCAACCCAGGCGCTCCTCGACTGCTTCACCCTCCGCGAGAAATTCGGAAGCCTCGAAGGCCTCAAAATAGCCATTCTCGGAGACATCCTCTACAGCCGCGTCGCCCGCTCGAATATCTGGGCCATGACCAAGCTCGGAGCCCAGGTCACGCTCGTTGGTCCCTCCACCCTCGTTCCCCACGAATTCGAACAGCTGGGCGTGACCGTGTCGCACGACCTCCAATCAGCCCTCGCCGACAAAGACGCGGTGATGCTCCTGCGGATACAGCATGAACGCCAAAACGCAGCCGCTTTCCCCTCCCTCAACGAATACACGAGAATGTTCGGCCTCAACAAAACCCGGCTCTCCTGGCTCAAGGAAAACGCGATCATCATGCACCCCGGCCCCATCAACCGCGGCGTGGAAATCGACTCGGAGCTGGCAGACTCGACGCAGTCCGTCATCCTCGAGCAAGTCACCAACGGCCTGGCCACTCGCATGGCGGCCCTCTATCTCTGTTCAGGCGGAA
>JAJFLS010000377.1 GCA_021772595.1 Opitutales bacterium | reverse complement strand
CACCTTTTTCATGTCCTTGGCCTACAACGAAGCGCTCAACGCCTGGAAAACGGGAGAAGTGCCCATCGGAGCCGTTATCGCCCATGACGGCGAAGTAGTCGGCACTGGATATAATCAAGTAGAAGCCGCCAACGACCCGACCGCCCACGCCGAAATGGTCGCCATCACCCAAGCCGCGAACGCCATTGACGACTGGCGGCTCAACCAAGCAACCTTGTACGTGACCAAAGAGCCCTGCCCCATGTGCTCCGGCGCTGCAATCATGTCGCGCCTCGGACGCGTCGTCTACGCAGTCCCCGACCCAAAGATGGGCGGCCTCGGAGGAGCTTTCAATGTCAACGAGTATCCAGGAATGAACCACACGACAGTGATTGACATCGGCGTGCTTCAAGAGGATTGCTTGGAACTGATCCAAGCCTTTTTTCGACTCAAACGCGAGAACGCGTGAGGAACTATTTGACAAAGTTTATTCTTTATTAAAAAAATAGCCCATTCCAATTAACCACTTAACCTAGAAAGCAATATCATGGCATACGAACTCCCCGCATTAAGCTACGCGTACGACGCTCTGGAACCACACATCGACGCGCGCACGATGGAGATCCATCACACCAAGCATCACCAGACTTACATCACCAACGTCAACGGCGCTCTCGAGGCTCATCCGGACCTCGCGGCCAAATCGGTCGAGGATCTGGTATCGGATCTCGACGCGGTTCCCGAAGGCATCCGCGGGGCAGTTCAGAACCACGGAGGAGGCCACGCCAATCACAGCTTTTTCTGGAAGATCATCAGCCCCAATGGCGGCGGTGCTCCGGTCGGCAAACTGGCAGCAGCGATCGACAGCGAGCTTGGCGGAGTTGACGCGCTAAAAGCGGATTTCGCAAAAGCGGGAGCGACTCGTTTCGGCAGCGGCTGGGCATGGGTCTGCTTCAACGGCGGCAAGCTCTGCGTTTGCTCGACTGCGAACCAAGACACGCCGCTCATGAAAGGCAACACGCCCATTATCGGACTCGACGTCTGGGAACACGCCTACTACCTCAACTACCAGAATCGCCGCCCGGACTACATCGCCGCATTCTGGAACGTCATCAATTGGGAAGCCGCCAACGCGAACTACGAAGCCGCCATCGGTTAAGCTCCCCCAAAGGAGAAATTTCCAAAGCGCCATCACGCTAGTGGAGGCGCTTTTTTATGTTCGGTCAAGTGTAGGAGCTTGCTTGCATGCGATTGTCAGTATGTCGCAGACAATCCTGCTATGTAGTTGAACTTCTGTGATGTTCAGAAGATCGCCTGCAAGCAGGCTCCTACAATTACCAAGCTTCTTGAAGCGGAATGTCTGTGACATTCCGACAACCCTCCCCTCTTAACACTCCACTTCTAGCTCGTTGCAGCGGCAATCCTCGTCGATCGTGAAACTCTTCAGCGGGTAGCGGAAAAGCTTGCCTTCGAAATTGCGGAAGTGAATCGCGTCGTCATCGATCTTGGTGATGTACTGCGGATTGATTGGTACTTTTCCGCCACCGCCCGGCGCATCGATCACGTATTGCGGCACCGCATACCCGGTCGTGTGGCCGCGAAGCTTTTTCATAATCTCCAAGCCCTTGCAAACGCTGGCTCGCAAGTGAGCGCTTCCAGTAATCAGATCGCATTGGTAAATGTAGTACGGACGCACCCGCATACGCAACAAGCGATGTATCAAAGCCTTCACCACATCCGCATCATCGTTCACGTCTTTTAAAAGCACCGACTGATTTCCAAGCGGCACTCCAGCGAACGACAAACGCTCGCAAGCGTCTTTAAGTTCGGCGGCGCATTCCTTCGGATGATTCACATGAATGCTCATCCAGATAGGTCCATGCTTTCTGAATACATCGCAAAGGCCTTCCGTTATTCGCTGCGGCATGAATACCGGGATACGCGAGCCGATCCGGATAAACTCGACGTGAGGGATCTTCCTCAATCGTCCGAGCAGATAGTCTAGCTTGTTATCCGACAGCAGCAACGGGTCGCCGCCGCTCAAGAGCACGTCGCGCACTTCCGGATGCGTTTCGATGTACTTGAGCCCTTGCTCGAACTCGGGATGGAAATTGTAGTCCTGCGCGTTGCTCACCAGACGGCTGCGCGTGCAGTAGCGACAATAGGCCGCGCAGCGGTCCGTCACCAAAAAGAGCACCCGATCCGGATATCGATGAACCAGTCCCGGAACCGGTGAATGCGAGTCCTCGCCGACAGGATCCAGCATTTCTTCGGCAGTGCTGGTCATCTCGGCAGCGCGCGGAATGACTTGCTTGCGGATCGGGCAATTCGGGTCTTCCCGATCAATCAGATTAAAGAAATACGGCGTAATCGCCATTGCCAGCTTGTGATTCGCGTGGCGGCACCCTTCACGCTCATCCTCGGTCAGCTCCATCACGGCCTCGAGCTGCTCAAGAGTGGTTATGCGATTGCGAAGCTGCCAGGTCCAGTCGTTCCATTTCTCTTGCGGAACGTCTTTCCAGAGTCCCTGGCCCTCGTACCAAGTGCTTCTATCTTCTGTGTATGGCATAAAATCGATCGGTGTTTTTCTTAGGGGTGAAGACGAATTGGATAGCGAGACGCCTGCGCAGGCATCGCTTCTTCGCCGATAATTTGAATTAGGAAGAAAAAGGGATTGGCGCAAAACAGTAAACCACCTTTTCTCGAAATTCTAGATGAGCGACTCACAAACTGGCGTACTGGCACTTGAAGATGGAACCGTTTTCCGAGGAAAATCCTTTGGAAGCGCGAAAACCGTGGTGGGCGAGGCTGTTTTCAATACCAGCATGACCGGCTACCAGGAAATTCTCACCGATCCCTCCTACTTCGGTCAAATCGTCACAATGACCGCTCCGATGATCGGAAACTATGGCGTCAACACCGAGGACAACGAAGCCGATAAGCCGATGGTCCAGGGCTTCGTCGTCCGCGAGCTCAGCCCGATCGCCAGCAATTGGAGGAGCCAGCAATCCCTCGGCGACTACCTGATTGAGCACGACATCCCCGGTTTGGAAAACATTGACACGCGGACACTGACCAAGAAGCTCCGCGTTCACGGGGCGATGAAGGCCTGCCTCAGCACCGAAGCGATTTCCGACGAGGAAGCCGTGAAAAAAGCGCAGGAGTGGGTGGGCATCGTTGGAGCGGACTACGTGAAAGACGTCACTTGCCATACGCCGTTCATCTACCATCCCGACGAATCCGAGAATTGGCCCTACAACCCAGTCGGCTCGATCATTCGGTCAAACGAGAAAAAGGAACGCGTCTTCCGCATCGCAGCACTCGACTTCGGGGCGAAGCAGTCGATTTTTCGCGAACTTGCATGCCATGGCTTTGAAGTCCACGTGTTTCCGGCCACCGCGTCAGTCGATGAAATCAAGGCGATCGATCCGGAAGGCGTCTTCCTCTCGAACGGCCCCGGCGATCCGGAAGCGGTCACTTACGCCCACGAAACCGTGTGCCAGCTGATCCAGTCATTTCCGACCTTCGGCATTTGTCTCGGCCACCAGATCATAACCCACGCGATCGGAGCCAAAACTTACAAGCTCAAATTCGGCCATCGCGGCGGCAATCAGCCCATCAAGAATTTCGAAACGGACTCGGTCGCCATCACTGCCCACAATCACGGATTCGCCACCGCCGAAGAAGGTCTCGCCGAAGCCGGCGCGGAAGTCACCGAAATCAATCTGAACGACGGCACAATCGCCGGAATCCGTCTCAAAGACAAACCAGTCTTCTCCGTCCAGTACCATCCCGAAGCCGGCCCCGGCCCGAGTGACGCCAACCCGAATTTCGCCAAATTCTACGACCTCGTAGCCGCGAACGTTTCGACTCCGGCGTAATTTGATGTAGGAGCCTGCTTGCAGGCGATCGGAATGTCGCAGATCCCGCGACTGCGGGACTACCTAATTAAACATCTTCGATATTTAAAAAAGTCCGGGACGGCGCCCGGACCCTACCCTTTTGACTCACAATACCGAATCGTTGGTAGCGTCCGGGCGCCGCCCCGGATGAAAACGTCAACCTACACCGCCTTCGGCAAGGTCAGCCGAAACCGAGTCTTCCCCGGAGCCGACTCAACCAACTCCAGCTCGCCCCCCTGCACCCGGGCGAACTCTCGAGAAAGATTCAGCCCTAGACCGAAACCATCGACGCTCCGATTCCTAGCGCTGTCTACGCGCATGAAACGCCCGAACAATCGCTCTTGATATTCTTCCGGAATCCCAGGTCCGCCATTGGAAACCTCGACGCTAAGCGTTTCCGCGCTGTCCTCGCAGCTCACCTCCACCCAAGGCTCGTCCTCCGCGTTGTATTTGACCGCGTTGCTCAAAAGATTCTGCACAATCTGCGTCACCAGCGACCTGTCCACTACAGCAGTCACGCTCTCGTCGACAGCCATCCGAAATTCGCAATCCGACGACTGCATCTCGAAATCCTCCACCAGCTCGTGAATCAACTCCCCAATCTTCGTCGATTCTCCGCGGACTTTCAATTGTCCCGCATCCGCCTGCGCCAACAGAAGCAACCGGCGCGTGATCCCGCGCAGCCGCTGCGTTTCGCCAAGAAGCATAGCCAGTTTCCGTTGTTGATCGCTGTCGTCCGGCGCCTCCTGCAACGCGCTCTCCAAGTGGCCCTGTAGAATAGTGAGAGGCGTCTTCAGCTCGTGAGCCGCGTCCGCACTAAATCGCGTCGCCTGGAGAAAACTCCGTTCGAGCCGCTCGAGCATTCCGTTGAACACATTGATCAGCTCCGAAAACTCCTTATCCTCGTTCCCCTGAACAATCCGTTCGCCCAATTTCGCGGCCGACATGCTCTCCGCTGTTGCCGTCAATTTCCGGATCGGCTTGATAGCCCTCGAAGCGATCAACCAAGCGCCAATCGCAAGTACCGCTATTGCGACAGGCAAACTAGTCCGAAACGCATTCATAACATGACTGACCTCCTGAGAGATGCCTCTGAGCTCGACCCCCAAAGCCACATTGTATCCGCCATGCTCGAAAACCCCAAAACGAACCTCCCCCTCTTCGCTCATTCGAGAAACGAGAAACGAAGCGATTTGCATCTGTTCCCTTCGCTCGCGACCCCGACCGCGAGGATTACCTCCAGGCCCTGGCTTGCGAAATTCTCCTGTTATTACTTCAGGCATTTCAGGCATCGCAATTTCACCTTTTGCCAAGGGTAGCGATTTAACCGATAGTCCCTCGGGCCAGTATTCGGATTTGAAATACTCCTTCCCGTCCGCCCCGTATGCGACAATGTGAACGCCTCCCTGAAACATCCTGCTGGATACTCTCGATGTCGCGTTCGCGAACCATTCCCATGATTGAGCATGATACGGGTGCGGAAAGTCTGGAAACGGAAGCGCGCTCAGATTCTGGTCCACAGCCCCTACTAGAATACGGTGAAAAGTGTAGCGGCTCACCGCGCTAAACGCTAGCAGCACCGTACCCGAAACCACAATCGTCAACGCGATGATGCGAAAACGAAACGACTGCCTGAATTTGATCATACCTTTTTCATCCGATAGCCCACGCCGCGCACCGTCTCGATCAATTTCGACTCCTCGCCGTGGTCCACCTTCTTTCGCAAACGCTGCAAACAGACATCTACAAGATTCGTATTCGGATCGAAGTCGTAACCCCACACATGCTCCAAAATCTGGGTACGCGTGTAGACGCGGCCCGGCGAACGCATGAGATATTCCAGCAAATTGAATTCGCGAGAGGTTAACTCGATATCGCGCTCGCCACGGTTCACTTCGCGCGTCGAGAGATTCAGCACGAGATCCTCCACTTGGTTCACGCTCAGCTGACTGCCCGTCGATCGCCGGTGGAGTGCCTGCAGCCGCGCGACCAGTTCGTCGATATAGAACGGTTTCGTGAGGTAGTCATCCGCTCCGAGATTGAGCCCCTCCAACCGCTCGTCCAACTCGCTGCGGGCCGTGGCGGCGATCACCGGCACGTTATTCCCCTTCGCCCGAAGGCCTTTGAGAATGCTCAAGCCATCTCTGCCAGGAAGCATGATGTCCAGCACGATCACGTCGTAGCTCTGCGTCGTCGCCAGGTAGAAGCCATCGTCCCCGTTTTCCGCGAGGTCCACTGTGAAACCCTGCTCCTTCAGACCCTTCGTCACGAAGTCTGAAATCTTCTTTTCGTCTTCAACTAAGAGTACCTTCATTGGGATGTCGCGATAGGATGCTGAAATTCAATACCTTACGCTTTACACCATACGTGACCGCAGCTCAAGAAATGCTTCATTACAATTCTGTAATCTAAAAGCGCCCCTTTCTGTCATCTTCCTGTGGTTTTCTGATACGTAAGCCAATCGCCGCGCCGCGAATTTCAAGGAACGAAACGGCGATTATCCACACAATAAGAACATTCAGCAAAGGAGATCACGTAATGAATAAAAAGATACTTACAGTCGGAGGCGTCGCGATCGTCGTCTCAACCGCAATCGCATTCGCTCGCCCCGGCGGCGACCATAGAGGCGAGCGTCCGAATCCAGAAGATATCGTCGTCGAAATCGTAGCCGATTACGATGCGAACGAAGACAACGTCATCAACGTCGCCGAACTCGAAAGCGCCATCGCCGGCCTCCACGAAAAGCGAATGGCCAAAATGAAAGCCTTCGCCGAAGAGCGCGACGTCGATCGGCCACGCCGGGAACGCGAGCACGGCAAGCGCGAGATGCCCGAACCATCGGAAATCGCCGCGAGGCTCGTCGCCAATTTCGACGAAACCGGTGACGAAGCTCTGGATACCGAAGAACTTTTGAGCGCCGTCGATGCACTGCATAATGGAAGTCCTCGCGGGAAACGAGGCCCGCGCGGATTCAGAGACGGCCCTAGAGGGCTAGAGTAAGAGAGGTAGTTAGCAGCGCCCTGGCGGTTCAGTTTCGCGGGGCATGGGATTGGGTTGCCATCGATCGGGAGGAAACAAGGTGGCAGCCCAAATCCGCTAAGCGGATCATCTCTCAGAGACTGTTAAATAAGTCAGTTCGGCGAATCGTTGGAACGGGACGGCGCCTGTTCACTACCCTGATATTCCCTTCAAATAGGTAGCGTTCGGGCGCCGCCCCGAATGATTTTTCACTTATTAAACAGTCTCTCAAAAACTTTCACCCACACATACACACCGGCGGGCTCGGCGAAAGTCGGGTCCGCCTATTTTGGCGATCACTACGCTATTTCACCTATCTAAGACTAGTACTACCCTATGCTCATTCGGCTTGCTCTTTTGCAGAAGGCACCTACGCCATTTCTCCGAATGAACCCAGACGACCCAGAAACCGTACAATTGAAAAAGACCCTCTCGTACGCCAACGGCTACCGAGAACTCGGCATGTACGATAACGCTCTGGACGAGCTTTCTCTTCTCCCTGAAAAACAAGCGTATCACCTCGGCGCCCTTCAGATGAAGCTGGCTGTTCTCATCGACGCCAAGGACTGGCCCGCAGCCGTATGCGCCGCCAAAGACTTGACCCTGCGCGATGCCGGAAACCCCTCTAATATCGTCAACCTCGCATTCGCCACCCGCCGAGCGAATTCCCTGCAAGAAGCCAAAGGCATTCTCTTGGCCGCAGTCGAACGCTTCACGAAAACCGCGATCATTCACTACAATCTTGGCTGCTACGCCTGCCATGAACACGAGATGGAAGAAGCCAAAGAGCATCTCTCCAAAGCCTTTTCAATTAATCCTGCATATCTGGATACGGCGAAATCCGACGAGGATCTCCTCGACCTAGCCAACTGGCTAGACGGCCTCGAATTCGCATAGAGGTAGGGACCGATCCCTCAGGCACTCATACGCGTCAACTTAAGGAAAATCGTCTGAAAACCACGCGAGTTCCTCGAGCAGCTACACCGAGACTTCGGCGTGGGATCTGTAATGGAACTTACTGCTTGGGCTTAAGTTGACGCCAATGCACAGGCGCGGGACGGTCCGATTCAGTTATACTAAAACCTCCGATGCGGCCCGCATGGCAGTCGAGCCCTACCTTGACCGTCCAAATAGTAGCTACGCCGGGACTCCGGCGTGGAAAACATACACGCTATCGAATCTTCTTCGGGTCGACTCGCTGGACCTTCTCTAGCTTCGCTCGAAAGAGCTCGTCCATCAGCGCCTTAGTCCGCGCCGGAATACGCGCTTCCGCTTCCTTGAGTCTTGGAATCGGTTGATCGCTCGCCGGCGCTTCATCGTCTTCACTTAGCGGCGCCCCGGACTCCCCAAGATACGCTGCCATTTCTTCAGGCGAAGGAGCGGCTTCCTCGATAATTGGCTCCGCAACAGGCTCAGGCTTAGGCTCGGCTTCCACCGTCTTCGCAACCGGCTCAGGCTTAGACTCAACGCGTTTGGTCGCCTCAACCGCGACTGGCGCTTCAACGCTCGGCGTCAGCCGTTTTTTTTTTCGTCGTCAGGCAAGCCGGCGGCGATTCCGGAAAGCTCCCGAATCAACCCGTCGATCGCTCGGGCGCGGCAATTCTCGGACGCCTTTAGCAAGGCCACCTCGAAATTCACTTTCTCGTTCAGGCCGAACTTGAGCCCGCTCTCGCTTTCGCGGAGACTGTCGAGCAAACGCGTCAGCGATTCCGTCGACATCGGAGCGCCCAAACTCGAAGTGGAACCACCCTCTCTCACCGCTTCCAAGAGCGATTCGCGCACCCGCGCCTGCAAGTCCACCAATGCTCGATAGAAATCGCGGCCGGAAGCGTCGAACTCGTCGACCAGCGCAAGAATCTTCTGATGATCGCCAGTCGCGATCGCTTGAGCCAACTGCGTCGTCTGCTCCACTCCAACGAGCCCGTAAACCTGAAGCACGTCCGCCTCAGAAACCTTGTTGCCGCAAAACGCGATCATCTGATCGAGAATCGACTGGGAATCGCGCATCCCGCCATCCGCCATGCGAGCGATCGCCTGCAGCGCGTTCTCCTCGGCCTCGATCCCCTCTTTCTCGCAAATCAAGGCGAGGCGCTTTTGTATCAGATTTTCGGGGATCGGCTTTAGGTCGAAACGCTGGCAACGCGATACAATCGTCGGCAAAACCTTGTGGGCCTCGGTCGTCGCGAACACGAACTTCACGTGCTCAGGCGGCTCTTCGAGGATCTTCAGCAAGGCATTGAACGCCTGCGTGGAAAGCATGTGTACCTCGTCGATGATGTAGACTTTGTAGCGTCCCTGGCTCGGCGAGTACTGGGCGTCCTCGCGAAGATCGCGGACTTGCTCGACGCCGTTGTTGGACGCGCCATCGATCTCCAAAACGTCCATACACGACCCGTTCATGATCGCCTTGCAGATTTCCGAATCCTCCGGTGGATCAACCATCGGACCGTCTTCGCAGTTGAGGCATTTCGCGAAAAGCCGTGCCGTAGTCGTTTTCCCAGTACCACGTGGACCGACGAAAAGATAGGCGTGCGCGATTCGCTTTTGTTCGATCGCGTTCTTGAGCGTACGCACGACGTGATCCTGGCCGACAAGATCGTCGAACTTCTGCGGGCGCCACTTGCGGGCGATTACTTGATAGCCAACTGAAGACATAGAGAAAAGCCGATTAACCGCAATGGCCGCTAAGAACGCAAAGATTTTCTTTGGAGAATTGGAACGAGGCCCTTGCGGGCTAACTTCAATCGCCACACCGGATTCCCGGAGTAGCTACGACGCGAATGCGGCATGGTGTTACACCAAAAGTCGAAAAAAGGTGGCCAGGCACCCTACGGCGCAAGAAAAGCGTGACTACCGTTGCTACCTTCCGGTCCTGGCGGAGTTTGCCCGTCCTTCATCGCATAGGACCTGGCCGACGGAGAACCTGACGCGCTTTTTTTCGGACTCAACATCAATTTTCAGAAAATTCAAAGCGGCGAAAACCACGGGACTCCAATCCCAGAAATCCATCGCTCCCACCGTTTAAATTACAACGTTGTAATTTAATCGGTCGGAGAAATTGCCTATCATGAAT
>JAJFLS010000376.1 GCA_021772595.1 Opitutales bacterium | reverse complement strand
GGCCGCCCAGTCGTCGGAGGTCGACAGCGGGACGCGCAGCACATGCAGCACGTAGTCGTGGTTGGTCGTCTCGTTGATGACCGGTGAGGTCAGGAAGACGACGTTGGGCAGCATCGCCACACGGCCCGTTCGTTGATGAATCGAGGGGCCAGGACCGACTTCCAGCAGCGAGGTGGTGAGCGGCCCGATGTCGATGACGTGGCAAGGCCCGACGCATTTCTCGAGGTCGAGGTTGTCGATGGTGTTGCCATCTTCCACGAAATGGAGGGGCGCATCCATGTGAGTGCCCGTGTGCGTGTAGAGCGTCAGCGTGCGGGCGTTCCATCCATCGGTCGCTTTTGTCTTGGCAATTTCGCAACCGTAGCCGCGCATTCCAGGCCGCATGGTCATAGTTAGGTCGATGATTTTAGGCATTCGGGGCGGGTGTTGATGGTTGTCGGGCGGATGACTGTATTGCGAAGCTCAACGACACTTAAAACTCAATCTGTGTTGGATTGAAAAGCATTTATTCCCTTCTGGGAAATATCTCGAAACTTGTCGTAGACCCCGACTTGTCGGTGGCTTCGTTGCTGACTTTGGTAGGGATCTCACGCCTTCGCTAGCTTCGGCGGCGCAAGCCGAGCGGCCATCGTCGTCAGCCAATCGGAACGACGCAGTTGTCCCGCTACAAAGTATGGTCCCGAATGAGGGAAGATCGGCCGCTACCTGAGAATACCTCGGACCTTGCGCAGCATGAGCCCGCAGGACTTGGCGAAGCCAACCAAACCCTTGCCTACGTCGCTCGGCTGCTCGGGTGTCGCCCTTCGGGCTCGGTACTCGGACCAATGAGAGCGACAGATACGCATTCGATATCCGAATATTTCATCTGACGATGGTATTGACTTGGAGGCATGGCTCGCTATCGGTTTCTGCGTTGACTACGGAGAGATGGCAGAGTGGTCGAATGCGGCGGTCTTGAAAACCGTTGTACCGAAAGGTACCGGGGGTTCGAATCCCTCTCTCTCCGCCACTAAAATAGCCTCCAATTCCTTAGATGGGTAGGAGGCTTTTTTTTGGCTTAATAAGAGTAGGATGAAGATCGCCCGAAGGGGGTTCGACGAAGCGAAGAACGAGCGTAGATGGGGCATGCCAAGTATGAGTCCTTTGGACTTGGAGCGAAGCGACAACCAATCCCTTGCTTCGTCACGTTGTTCCTCAGGTGTCGTCGCGTTGCTCCTCGAACCTCTCCGCCACTTTATCAACGACTTGGGTTGTATTTGCCAATTGGATTTAGCAAATGTCTGAGGATTTTAACATACCAAATGGCGAATTTCTTGGATCGTTCTGAGCATAAGGCTATCGAACCAAAAAAATACGGAAATACCGCTTGAAGCGAACCTTGGAGCAGATTAAGACCGCCTAGCTCTAAGAGGATGTCCGATAATTAACCTAATCTCGTGAATCGAATTTCAAATCGAACTGTAGGAATCCTTGACCGACAAACCCGTTCGCTCCTAACATTTCCTTTGATGCGCAACTGAATCAACCCCCTTTGATTCAATGGGAAAAACACAGAAAGAAACATCATCTCTGTCTTCATCGAAACAAGCTGGATGGATCATCCCTTTTGAGGACCTGGAACCATGTCGGATAGGCAATATTAATTCGATGGAAAAGCTGAAGGTCTCCTGCTGGGGTCTTGGACTGTCTATGTTATCAGTTGCCGCTGCGACTGCCGAGGTCGATTTCGACCGCGATATACGACCGATTCTCTCGGACAACTGTTTTCAATGCCACGGTCCGGATGCCGCCAAACGGGAAGCTGAGCTGCGGCTCGATACGCGCGCGGGTTTGTTCGGTGACCTGGACGACTACAAAGTCGTTGCTCCCGGGAATCTTGATCAGAGCGAGCTATACTATCGAATATCCCACGAGGATCCAGAGGAGCGTATGCCGCCGGAAGATGCGGATCGGCATTTAAAGGAACGAGAAATCGAGCTTTTAAACACCTGGATTTCCGAAGGCGCGAATTGGAAACAGCATTGGTCGTTGATGCCCCCTGAGCGACCAGAGGCACCCACTGTATCAAATCCCGATTGGGTTCAGAACCCGATCGACTCGTTCGTGCTGGCCAAATTGGACTCGGAAGGCCTGACTCCGTCACCTTCAGCCGATCCGCGCGTCCTGACGCGCCGTATGCATTTTGATCTGACCGGTCTCCCGCCTTCTGCGAAAGACATGAATAGATCTTTGCGAATGTCTGCGGAAGAAACGATCCGGCGTTTACTCAAGTCAGAAGCCTATGGAGAAAAGATGGCCATTCGTTGGTTGGATGCGGCACGCTACGCAGACACCAGTGGTTACCAGAACGATGGTTGGCGAGAGATGTGGCGTTGGCGTGACTGGGTGATCGATGCCTACAATACCAACATGCCATTTGATGAGTTCACTATTCATCAGTTGGCTGGCGATCTCTTACCCAATCCCACTTTGGATCAAAGAATCGCAACCGGTTTTAACAGGAATCATCGAGGCAATGCCGAGGGCGGTATCGTAGCTGAGGAGTTTCAAGTCGAATACGTTGTAGACCGTGTAGACACCACTATTACTATCTGGCAGGGCATGACTATG
>JAJFLS010000375.1 GCA_021772595.1 Opitutales bacterium | reverse complement strand
CTTCGCGAATCGCCAAACTAATCGAACCCAACAGCGTGAATTTCGGTCCCGACGAACGGCTCAACCAGGTCAGTCGCCGGATCGCCAACTCGCCCGCCCCGGCCTTCCTCGTTACGGACGATTCCGATCGGCTGCTCGGCCTGTTCACCAAGACCGACGTTCTAAAACCGAACAAAACGAACCTCATTCTCGTCGATCACAACTAGATGAGCCAAGCCGTCGCCGGAGCAAAGGAGGTGAATATCCAAGAGGTTATCGATCACCACCGTCTTGGAATCAACACGGCCCAGCCGATACGATTCATAAACGACCCCGTTGGCTCGACATGCACGATCGTTGCCGAGCTCTTTCAACAGAGCAATCTCGAGCCCACTCCGGAAATGGCGGGAATCATGATGTCCGGGATCATTTCCGATACGCTCAATCTCACCGGCCCGACAGCGACGGAAAAGGACTCTGAAATAATGGCTTGGCTGGAAGGTATCGCCGGAATCAAATCGACCGAGCTGGCCATGGAGATTTTCAACAGCGGGTCCGTAATCCTCTCGATGACGGCCGACGAAGTGATTCGGTCCGACCAGAAATTCTACGACGAAAACGGCCATCGCTTCTCCGTTTCCCAAATCGAAGAGCTCGGATTCCAGAACTTCTGGGACCATTCCGAAGAGCTCTCCGAGGCACTCGATAATTTCACCAAATCGGAACACCTCGATTTCGGCTGCGTGCTTGTGACCGACATCAACAAGCACAACTCCATGCTGTTGATCAAAGGCGACGAGGAGTTCATCAGCAACCTCTCCTACCCAGCTGTTCAAAAAGGGCACATCTACGATCTCAAGGGAATCGTCAGCCGGAAAAAACAGCTCATCCCTTTCATCTCCACCACCTTGCGAGGCGTCGCCGCCCGAGTTTAGATCGCGAAGGAGATTCGATTGTCAGGTAGCGGCCGATCTCCGAGCGTCCACTCGCTGTCCGTTTAATCGGAACGACGCAGTCGTTCCGCTACAAGGCGAGCAGCCATTTTAGCTACGCCGATGCTCCGTCTGCGAGCACGAGATCCGCGACCACTTCGTCGCCATTGGACTTGAAATTGACCCGCAGGTGTCGCTTCACGTTGATCGTCGAAACGAACAATTCCTCGCCGCTCAAAACGGTCGGAATCGTCAACGTCGAATCATAGCCCAGCTTCAACAAACACGTCTTGAAGCTTCCGCCAAACATATTGGTCAGCTCGCCGCACACATCCATTATAATCTCGGAATCTAGGTCCTCACCGCCCAACCCCGTAATCTTAGCCGCCGCCTTTTCCAAAAACCGATTCTTCAAATACAAGTAGACCACCCCGTTGGCGGCTCCCACGAAACCAACCGAACCGACATAGGCCGCGTCCATCGCAGTTTCGCCTAGATCAGGCACTTTCTGCTTTGTCGCAGGCAGGTCTTCGAAGCTTCCGGCTTGGCAATCGAATTCGATCATCGTTTGAAAAACGCCGGAAAGCGATTGATCAATAGAGTCTCTCAGTTCTTCGTTGGTTATGGTCGGGACGCTCATTAGGTTATTTACGAATGCAGATAGATCGTCTAGATCATCGACATATTGAGTGATTAGGGAAGCGAAAAGAACCCTTCAATCGATTCGATTGCCGACACCTGTAAACCCGAAATTCCTTCAAGCCATCATTTTATCCGCGATTCAAGAAATCTGCCCCTCGCAGCATTACCTATTATAAGACGACACATGCCCACTTCGATGCCAGACAGCTTCTACGAAACGAACAAGGCGGTAACAGAGTATCTGATTTTCCATTACGGCACAAAGGACGATTTGCTGCTCGACGGCATAGGCCCTGCCGAGGCGCTGGGATTTCCGCGACGCTGCGGCAAGCTCCATCAATCTTTCGATTTGGACCGGAACCGAGCGCTGGATCTCGGATGTGCCGTCGGCGCTTCTACCTTGGCGATGAGCGAAGCGTTTCAAGAGGTCGTGGGAATCGATTTCGCGCACGCTCTGATCGATTCAGCCCAGCGGATTTCCGCGGAAAAGGAGGTGGTTGTCCCGATCGCCGTCGAAGGCGAACTGACTCGCGACATTTCAGTTTCCATCCCCGAAAACGCTAATCCGGAACGAGTCGCCTTTCAGCAAGGCGACGCGATGAGTCTGGACAAGTCGCTCGGGCAATTCGATTTCATCCTGATGGCGAATCTCATCGATCGGCTCCCCGACCCTGCCCAATGTCTTTCGCAGATCCACTCTTTTGCGAACCCGAACGGATTGCTCGCAATCACCTCTCCCTATACCTGGCTCGAGGAATACACTCCTAAAGAGAAATGGCTTGGCGGCTTTGAAAAAGACGGGGAGCCCGTCCGAACCCGAGATCGTCTGCTCGAGTTGCTCGATCCGCAATTCGAGTTTCTGGAATCGAGAAACCTACCCTTCCTCATCCGCGAGCACGAGCGCAAGAATCAATACTCGATCGCTCAGGCAACCCTTTGGAGAAAGCGATAGCCGACAATCGGATCTCCATGGATTACCTACGCCCAATCTTCCGATTCGTCGCGCTCTCCGCGCTCCTCCTATCCGGATGCGGCAAAGTCCAAGATCCGAATACGCTCATAGTCGGAATGGAGCTGGCCTACCCTCCATTCGAAATGACGGACGAGCAAAACGCTCCCGCCGGAGTCAGCGTGGAGATCGCCGAAGCGCTCGCTGCCGATCTTGGGAAATCGCTGAAGATCGAGAACATCCCCTTTTCCGGGCTCATCCCCGCGCTGAAAACCGGGAAGATCGACTTGATCATTTCCTCCATGACTAGAACCGAAGAACGCGCCCAGTCGATCGCGTTTTCCGACCCGTACCTGACGACAGGCCTCTGCATCCTCATTTCCAAAACCTCATCCGCAAATTCCATCGAAGACCTCGATCGGAAAGGCGTCAAAATCGCCGTGAAGCAAGGTACCACCGGCCATATCTACGCCACCGACCACATCGAAAACGCCAAGGTTCTGCTCTTCGAAAAAGAGTCCGCCGCAACCCTGGAAGTCGTGCAGGGCAAAGTCGACGCGTTCATCTACGACCAAATGTCGACCTATATGAACTGGAAACGACACCCGTCGACAACACGCCCATTGTTGAAGCCCTTCAAGAAAGAGTCCTGGGCCATCGGTCTCCAGATTGATAATACCGGGCTTCAAGCCGAAGTGAATCGATTCCTGCGCAAGTTCGAAGCCAGCGGCGGATTCGAGAAACTCGGCGACAAATATCTCGCCGTACAAAAACAAGCCTTCAAAGAACTCGGATTCCCTTTCTTTTTCTAGTGACCATCCGCTCTCTACTTTTCGAATCCCGAGACGGCGACTCCTCTTCGCTCTCCCCGCTCGCTCGCTGGACCAGTTTCGCATTGGTGATCCTGTTTTTGTCGGTCGTTCTCTTCGCCTCCTTTTCCGCTCTCAATTATAACTGGAACTGGGCCGCCGTTTTCCGCTACAAGGCGAAGTTCATCGACGGATGGATTATGACGCTCGGGATTTCCATCCTCTCGCTTGTATTCAGTTTTCTGATCGGATCGATTTCCACGCTTGCCGCCCGAAGCCGATTTTTGCCGTTGCGCTACCTCGCGAACCTCTACGTCGAACTCGTTCGTGGAACTCCGCTTCTAGTCCAGATCTTCTTTTTCTTCTACGTCATCGCTGACGCCGCCGGCATCCAAAACCGATACGCCATCGGCATCGCAATCATGTCGCTTTTCAGCGGAGCCTACATCTCGGAAATCCTGCGAGCCGGCATCGACGGAGTCGGCCGATCACAATTGCTCTCCGCCAAAGCGATCGGATTTTCGGAGTTTCAAACCTTTCGCTACGTAATCGCGCCGCAAGCCTTGCGAAGCAGCCTTCCAGCGCTCGCCGGCCAAACCGCCAACCTCATCAAAGACTCCTCGCTTCTGTCGGTCATCGCGATCAGCGAATTCACGCTGAACGCGCAAGAAGTGAACGCGAACACTTACAGCTCGTTCGAAAGCTTCTTTCCCTTGGCAATCGGCTACCTGATCCTAACGCTGCCCATCATGCGGCTCTCACGGAACATCGAAAACCGCCTGCGATTCGAGACATGAACCTGGAATTCGACGAAATCACGAAACGCTACGGCGAGCAAAGCGCCCTCGACGTTTTCAGCTTGTCGGTCAACGACGCCAAATGCGTCGCGCTCATCGGTCCTTCCGGTGGGGGAAAATCCACGACCTTGAGATTGTTGGCGGGACTAGAAACGCCCAGCTCAGGTTGCATACGAATCAATGGCATTGAACTTAGT
>JAJFLS010000374.1 GCA_021772595.1 Opitutales bacterium | reverse complement strand
ATGCCGTCGCCGACATAGATGACGTCTTCCAGGGGACGGTCGGCTCGTTTTGCGGAGAGCTGAATGATGTCGGCCCGCCGATGAGTATCGGAAGCGGTGGCGTTGGTATAGCGAGAAAGGTCGATTCCGGCAGCGGATAGTTTGAATGAAATCGTTTCTAGCCAATCTCCTGTTGCGATCGATAATTGAAGGCGCTCGTGAGATTGGAGATAGTCTAGAAGGGCTAGCGTTTTCTCGGTGGTTGAAAACGCGCTTCGGTCGTTCGAGTGAGCTTCTTTGAGGTACTCCAGAGTGTGGTCTTTGACTCTCGAAACGAGAGGGCTTGGTTCAGCAGACGAGAATTCGGCGATCGCAGTCTGGATGATTGACGGAGCGGTTACTTCGTCAAGGTTCTGCCAGAATTCCATTGAGAAGGTTTTTCCGGTGACGGTGTTGTACGCGTTGCGGAAGCAAATCCAATCGGTCTCTTCGCCATCAATTAGGGTGCCGTCTACGTCGAATATTATGAGCATGGGAGGGTGGGTCTTAAACGGGGGCTGCTGTGTATGTCAAATTTGTAGGAGCCTGCTTGCGGGCGATGGGCGAGGTGGATCGCCTGCAAGCAGGCTCCTGCAATAAAAAAGGTCCGCAGCTTTTGGCTGCGGACCTTGTGGGAAAGTATTTGGATGATGATTACATCTTTCCGCCGTAGACGGCGTTGGGGCCGAGTTCCTCTTCGATGCGGAGGAGCTGATTGTATTTGGCAACGCGGTCGCTGCGGCAGAGGGAGCCTGTCTTGATTTGACCGGCGTTGGTCGCGACGGCGATGTCCGCGATGGTCGTGTCTTCGGTTTCGCCGGAGCGGTGCGAGATGACGGAAGTGTAGGACGCTTCCTTGGCCATTTCGATCGCGTCGAATGTTTCGGTGAGCGATCCGATCTGGTTGACCTTGACGAGGATCGAGTTGGCGACGCCGAGGTCGATTCCTTTTTTGAGGAATTCGGTATTGGTCACGAAAAGATCGTCACCAACGAGCTGCGTGTTGTGGCCCATTTCTTCGGTGAGGATTTTCCAGCCTTTCCAGTCGTTTTCGTCGAGGCCGTCTTCGATGGAGATGATCGGGAAACGGCTTTGCAGATCCTTCAGGAAGGCAACCATTTCGGCGCTGCTTTTCTTGGATCCGTCGGACTTGTCGAAGACGTACTTCTTGTTCTTGTAGAATTCGCTGGAGGCTACATCGAGAGCGATGAAGACTTCTTTGCCGAGCTTGTATCCAGCTTTCTTGGTCGCGATGGCGATGACTTCGAGCGCGTGCTCGTTGGAGTCGAGGCCGGGAGCGAAACCGCCTTCGTCGCCGACTGCGGTCGAAAGGTTTTTCGCTTTGAGAACGCCTTTGAGCGCGTGGAAGATTTCCGCTCCCATGCGGAGTGCTTCGCGGAAGCTGTCGGCGCCTTTGGGGACGATCATGAATTCCTGGATGTCGATGGGGGCGTCCGAGTGGGAGCCGCCGTTGAGGATGTTCATCATCGGAACGGGCAACACTTTCGCGTTGGGTCCGCCGAGGTACTTGTAGAGTTCGAGGCCGGATGCTTGTGCGGCGGCCTTGGCGTTAGCGAGAGAAACGCCTAGGATGGCGTTGGCGCCGAGCTTGGATTTGTTCTTGGTGCTGTCGAGCGCGAGCATCGCGTTGTCTACGGAAACCTGGTCGCAGGCGTCGATGCCGACGAGTTCAGGAAGAATCTTGTCGTGGACGTTGGCGACGGCTTGGAGCACTCCTTTTCCCAGGTAGCGCGTCTTGGCGCCTTTGGGCGCTTTCTTGCCGGTGATCGCTCCGTCGCGGAGCTCGATCGCTTCGTGCTCGCCCGTGCTGGCTCCGGAAGGGACGGCGGCGCGTCCTACGATTCCCGAGGCTAGCACGACGTCGACTTCGACAGTTGGGTTGCCGCGAGAATCGATGATTTCGCGGGCGTTGATATCGATAATGTCAGTCGTCATGATATGTATTTTTGGATTTTCGAATGTTTCCGATGGAAAAAGTTGCCTCTTATGACGCAGGAATGGCGAAAAGCAAGCGAGCAAATCGAGCGGGCCGACAATTGCCGAAATTCCCGCGAATAGAGTTCCTGGGGACGAGGCTGCGATCTTCGCCCGTTGGGAAGCGTTTTTTGCATGACATCTGAGGATACGGGTATATGGGTTTCGCCTTTTGGCTATGGTATCGACCTCTACAAAGCGCGCTTCGCTGCACACTCTCGGGTGCCGATTGAACCAGTCTGAAACCCTGCTCATGCAGCAGCGACTTCGCGACGAGGGCTACGAGATCGTGCCTTTGGGGGAAAGCGCGGATTTGGGGATCATCAATACGTGCACGGTCACCAATCTCGCCGACGCGAAATGCCGGCAGACTATCCGCCAATTCGTTCGCAAGAACCCGGAAGCGTACACGGCGGTGGTGGGTTGCTATTCTCAGATGGGGTCGAAGGAAATCGCGTCCATCGGAGGGGTCGATCTGATTATCGGGAATCAGGACAAGATGAGCGTGGTCGACTTTATCGGTCAGGAGAAGAATGAGAAGCCCGTCATCATTCGCGACAAAATCAGCCAGTCGGATTTCTCGATCAGCTTCGTCGGAGATGCTCCTTTCAATCAGCGTGCGAATCTGAAAATCCAGGACGGCTGCAGTTTCGTGTGTAGCTTTTGTATCATACCGTTCGCCCGCGGAGCTTCGCGCTCCCGCGACTACCAGAATCTAATCGACGAGGCGAAAGCCAAGGCGGCCCAGGGAGTGCGGGAAATCGTTATCACGGGAGTGAACATCGGAACCTATCGAACGGGCGATGCGGATCTGCTGAGAGTGCTAGAGGGATTGAACGCGATCGACGGAATCGACCGTATTCGGGTTAGCAGTATTGAGCCGACGACGATTCCCGCGGAGCTGTTCGGTCTCATGAACGATGCGGACCACGCACTGCTTCCGTTTTTCCATATTCCACTACAGGCGGGCAGCGACAAGGTGCTCAAGGAAATGCGTCGGAAGTATACGATATCCGAATACTTGGAGTTTTTGCATCGGGCGCATGATAACGTGGAAGGGCTTTATGTCGGCTCGGATATCATGGTCGGATTTCCTGGGGAAACCGAAGAGGAGTTCCAAGAGACGTGTCGCGTGTTTCTGGATAATCCGTTCGACTTTTGCCATGTATTCTCATTTTCCGAGCGAGAAGGCACGCTTGCGGCGAAGCGAGAGGATCAGGTGCCGGTAGAGGAGCGTCAGCGTCGCAGCGCGTATTTGCGACGCCTGTCCTCGAAAAAGCGGTACGACTTCTATGAGGCGCATCTGGGCCAGACGATGAAGGTTCTTTTCGAAAATCCGAAACCGGATGTATGGCCGTCTTACACGGATAACTATATTCGTGTGGTGGCGCCGCGCGATTCGCTGAACGGCGAAGATCTGTCGAATCGATGCGCGATGGTAACGCTGAAACGCATCGCCGCGGATTTCGTGGAAGGCGAGATCGTGCGGATGCTGGATTAGGGGAGAGAGGTGATTTGGTAGCTCAGTGCTCTAGCAATCCTGTGTATGATTTTGGAGGACCGGGCCGGGCCTCCCTACCTTTGATGTGACTCCATGAGATTGTAGCATCCCTCGGCTTCGGGGGAATTTCGCATTGCTGTGGCGAGCTCTTCGATTAGTTTCGCGTATCTCTTTTCTTTGGCCAGATTTACGGTTTCGAGAGGATCTTCTTCGTAGTCGTAGAGATCTCGCGAGACGACCTTTCCTTTCTTGATGAATTCGATGTACCGGTAACGTTCGGTACGGAAGGCGTAGCCTCCCTTGAACGTTGTTACGCCTTCACGGACGGAGGCTTTTTCTCCTGTCAGGACGGGGACGAGGCTGACGCCTTTGATTGAACGGCCTGTATTCGTTTTGTCATTCAACGGTTGTTCGGGAACGGCTAAGTCGGCGAGCTCGCAGAGGGTGCGGTACATATCGATGTGCCCTGAAGGGCTGCGTGTTTCGGGGACTTGCTTTTCAATGCGTGGATCTGCGATGATAAGCGGCGAGCGAGTCGCTCCTTCCATGATCGTGTGCTTGCCCCATTGCCCGTGGTCGCCCAGATGGTAGCCGTGGTCCCCCCAGAGGACGATGATCGTATTTTCGC
>JAJFLS010000373.1 GCA_021772595.1 Opitutales bacterium | reverse complement strand
CAAGGAGTATTTCGAAAACGCATCGGACTCTGCGGCGATGGAGCCGGTATTGAAAGCGATCGAATTTTATAGAGGTCTCGGTTGCGAAATAAAGGAAGTCTCTCTGCCGCATACTGAATATGCGGTGGCTGTATATTACATCATTGCGACCGCGGAGGCGTCTTCGAATTTGGCGCGTTACGATGGGATTCGCTATACGCATCGGGCTGAGGAATTCGATGCGAAGGATTCGGTGGATATTTATCGCCAGTCGCGTGCAGAAGGATTTGGCGAAGAAGTGAAGCGTCGCGTGATTTTGGGTACATACGTTCTTAGCAGCGGCTACTACGATGCCTACTATTTGAAGGCTCAGAAAACGCGTACTTTGATTCGCGACGATTTCGCGAAGGCGTATGAGGAAGTGGATGCATTGCTAACGCCGACGTCGCCGTCACCGGCATTCAAGAAGGGAACGAAGATGGAAGATCCGCTTTCTATGTATTTGAGCGATATCTATACGATTTCCGCGAATCTTGCGGGCATTCCAGGGATGTCTTTGCCGTGCGGGTACAGCGATGGAATGCCAGTGGGGCTACAAATTCTTGGCAAGCCGTTCAAGGAAGATGAATTGCTGGCGATCGGCCAGGAGTTCGAGTGTGGGCACGATTTCAAAAACGAGCACCCGAAATTGTAATGGAATACGAAGCAGTCATCGGACTTGAGGTTCATGTTCAAGTAAAGTGTGAATCCAAAATCTTCACACGTTGCCGCGCAGGTTTTGGCCACGAGCCGAATACATTGGTTGATCCTGTGATTCTGGGATTGCCGGGCGCGCTTCCTGTGATGAACAAGAAAGCTCTCGATGGAATCATCAAAGCGGGCATTGCATTGAATTGCGAGATTCTTGACACCTGCAAGTGGGATCGGAAAAACTACTTCTATCCGGACAGCCCGAACAATTATCAGATAACTCAATACGATCAGCCGATCTGCGATGGCGGATGCGTGGAGATCGAATTGGAAGGGGAGTCGCGCGCCGTGATGGGCGAGCACAAGAAAATCGCTCTGACGCGGATCCATCTGGAAAATGATGTCGGAAAGCTCAATCACTTCGCGGAGGATAGTCTGGTTGACTACAATCGGGCGGGGACTTCCTTGATGGAGATTGTGAGTGAGCCCGATATGCATTCAGGGGATGAGGCGTTCGCCTTTTTGACCGCGATTCGTCAGGTCATGATTTATTGCGGCGTTTCCGACTGCGATATGGAGAAGGGGCAGATGCGGGCGGATGCGAATATTTCGGTTCGACCGGTTGGGCAGAAAGAGCTCGGCGCGAAGATCGAGTTGAAGAATCTCAATAGTATCACCGGAGTTAAGAACGGCATCGAGTATGAGATAAAGCGCCAAACGCAAGAGCTGAAAAAAGGACGCGTGATCACGCAAGCCACTTGGCGCTGGGACGCAGATCAGGGGCGAACAGAGTCGATGCGCGAAAAAGAGGACGCTCACGATTACCGCTATTTTCCCGATCCCGATTTGATGCCCGTTCGGATCGACGATGAATGGAAAAATCGGATACAAGCAGAGATTCCGGAACTGCCGTTCGATAAGCAGCGTCGGTTTTTGGAGGATTACGATCTTCCGTACACGATTACATCGGTTCTAGTGCCTGATCGGTTGTTGAGCGATTTTTTTGAAGAGGCGGCGAAGCAGTCGCCGAAACAGGCTCAGGCGATTGGGAATTACGTGGTGAACGACTTGCTGCGCGAACTGTCGGAGTCGGGGCAGTCGCTCGAAGCGTGTGCGATTACGGCGGAGCATTTGCTGTCTCTCGTAAGCGCGGTCGAGAAGGGGACGATTACGAAACAACTCGCGAAGGAAGTTTTCACGGAGATGTTTAAGAGCGGCGAGCTAGCGGATGTGGTTATCGATCGAAAGGGTTTGAAGCCGGATTTCGACGAGAGCCAAGTCGAGGCGTGGTGCCAGGAGGCGATCAACGAGAATCCGCGTCCGGTCGAGGATTTCAAATCCGGCAACGACAAAGCGCTCAATGCTCTGCTCGGGCCCGTGATGAAGAAAAGCCGCGGCAAAGCGAATCCACAGGTGGTCAATCAGCTGATCCGGAAGTTGTTGTTGTTGTGATCGTGAGGTCGGAACGTCGCAGACGTTCCGCTACGAGAGTTGCAGGATGTAGCGGGATGTCTGCGACATTCCGATAATGTCTTGTCGCTCGCAGCAAGTGTCATTACTTGTTGTCGAAACTCAACCTAAGTAAAAACTATGAGCGAAGCAAAACGAGCGGGTGACGGACCGGCAAAAGTAGACTTGAAAGCGGGCGAAACCTACGCCTATTGCACATGTGGCGAATCGGCGAATCAGCCGTTTTGCGATGGCTCGCATGCCAAGGGAGGCGCTTTCAGGCCCAATGTCTTCAAAGCGGAAAAAGACGGAGCCCATTTTCTCTGCCAGTGCAAGACGACTGGGAACGCTCCGTTTTGCGACGGGAGCCACAATAAGTAGGGAGGCGGAATTGTAGGAGCCTGCTTACAGGCGATTGAGAGTAGACCATCGCCTGCAAGCAGGCTCCTATAATTTACTTTCCAGAAGGCTCCTACCTTCGCTTATTTGAGTTGCGGTTGTAAAAACGGCTGCTTATGGCTTACCGCCGCTTAAAATTCATGAAGTCATTCTACATAACGACCGCGATTGATTACGCTAATGGGAAGCCTCACCTCGGCCACGCATACGAGAAGGTTTTGACCGATGTGGTCGCCCGGTTTCGTCGCTTGATGGGCGATGAGGTGTACTTTCTCACTGGCCTCGACGAGCATGGCCAGAAAGTGCAGCAGTCGGCGAAGGCGCTTGGCATCGAGCCGATCGAGCTTTGCGACGAAGCTGCGGTCAATTTCAAGGCGCTTTGCGCGAGCTTGAATATCACGAATGACGACTTCATTCGCACCACGGAGGATCGGCACAAGACGGTCGTCTGTAGCATTCTGCAAAAGCTGTTTGACCAAGGGGATATCTACAAGGCGAAGTACCAAGGCTACTACAGCAAGCGCGCAGAGCAGTTTCTCCAGGAGAAGGACAAGGACGAGAATGGCGAATGGCCGGCAATTTTCGGAGAGGTCGAGGAGATCACCGAGAGCAATTATTTCTTCAAACTAAGCCAGCATCAGGATTGGCTGATCGACCATATCAATTCCAACGAGTCGTTCATCTTTCCGCGATTCCGAGCCAAGCAGGTGCTCGGGTTTTTGAAGGATCCGATCAACGACCTTTGCATCTCGCGTCCCAAGGAGCGGTTGGAGTGGGGTATTCCGTTGCCGTTCGATGAGGATTACGTGGCCTATGTTTGGTTCGACGCGTTGCTCAATTACGTATCCGGAGCTGGATACGGGACGGACGATTTCGAACAACGTTGGCCGGCGGATTTTCATGTGATCGGGAAAGATATCCTGGTTCCGCCTCACTCGGTCTATTGGCCGATCATGCTGAAGGCGGCTGGAATCGCGTTGCCGAAGAGTATACTCGCTCATGGATGGTGGTTGAAGTCGGGCGAAAAAATGTCGAAAAGCACGGGAGAGGTTGTCGATCCTCTCGATCTGATTGAACAGTTCGGCTCGGACGCGTTTCGCTATTTCGTGACGCGCGAAATGAACGTCGGGCAGGACAGCGAATTTTCGTTGGATCAGTATATGTCTCGTTATAATTCGGATTTGGCGAACGACTTGGGAAATCTGCTAAGCCGCGTATTGACGATGCTGGGACGCGGTTTCGATGGCGTCGTGCCGGCTCCTCAGATCGAAGAAGAGCTGGAAAAGGAAATCTGGAAGGATTGGGACGAAACGCGTTCGAAAGTGGTCGCGCTTTACGAGGGATTTCAATTCCACGCGGGGCTGGAGCGAACGTTCGCGTTTATCAGTTCGATCAACCGATACGCGGAGCAGAGGGCTCCGTGGAAGCTGGCCAAATCAGACGATCCCGAGGATAAGAAGCGACTGGATACGTCGCTGCACCTAATGGCAGAGTCGCTCCGCCTGGCGGTTGGCCTGCTCGATCCAGTTATGCCCGAGACGACTCAAAAAGTCTACGAGCTTCTCGGGTACGAGCCTGATGCTAATTGGCAAGCGCGTCTGATTCGCAATGACTCTTTAGTTGGCCGAAAGGTTGGGGCGAAAGCGATACTCTTTCCTAAGCCTGCCGCCGAAGCTAAATAATAAATCGGTGGCTAAACACTCAAGCATATCGAATTTTTCGATGGTAGGGCTTATCCTTAAGCAGCCGAAATTAGCGGCTTGTCGCGGCTGCCTAGGGATAGGCAGCCCTATCATTGGGCAGCTGATCAAATAGGTAGGACAAAATTGGACACGTTACCCCTAGATCTGTCGCAATCGCCCACCAAAGAGGCGCTGGAAGACTTTCTTGAAGGTTGCAAATTGCGATCGATCGAGAAGGAGCATCCACAGCTTATCAGCATATCTGTCGAGTCGGATTTGCTGGATCCTCTTGCCGTGCTGGAATCGATCTACGAGCCGACCGAGCCGCATTTCTACGTCGAGCGGCCAGCTGAGGGAGTGGCTCTAGCGGGAGCGGAAATCGCGGTCCAGCATTCTCCGAAGGGAGAGAATCGATTCAAGGAGTCGAGCGATTTCATCGAGCGCGCACTCGATAACGCAATTGCCATTGGCGACGAAACGCTACCGTTCTTCGGACCTCACTTCTTTTGCGGGTTCACGTTTTTCGACGATGTCCAGGAGGATGAGCCTTTTCCGTCTGCGTCGATCTTCGTGCCCACATGGCAAGTAAGCGTTCGGGAAGGGTGCTGCGTGGCGACTGCGAATGCGCTGGTTGATGCAGATAGCGACACGAGCGCGATTGCGGAGCGCATCTGGAATGCGAATACGAAGTTCAAACTATTCGATTACGATTCAGTGGAAGTGTCGCCAGATAATAAGGACCGGTCGCAGTGGCGTATCGAAGATGTGAGCGAGAAAGGCGGGACGAAAGGATTCGGCGAGTCGGTTGGAAAGGCGATTGCCGAAATCGAGTCGGGTTCATTCGATAAAATCGTTTTGGCGCGCGCTCAGGATTTGCGCGCAAATCAAGCGTTCCATCCCTTGGAGATTCTCAACGCGTTGCGCGATCGCTATCCGGATTGCTATTCGTTTTCGTTTGCGAATGGAAAAGGCCAGAGCTTTATCGGGGCCAGCCCGGAGCGTCTTGTGAAAGTGGACGACGGCCTGATTACGACGGACGCGTTGGCGGGCTCGGCTCCGCGCGGCGCATCGGCGGCGGAGGATGCGCGGTTGGGTGGGGCGCTTTTGCGAAGCGAGAAGGACCTGCATGAGCACAAGGTAGTTTTGGACTCGATTCGTCGGCGCCTGGAAACGCTCGAGGTTCGACCCGATACGAATTCCAGACCGAGTTTGAAACGCCTCAGCAACGTGCAGCATTTGTATAACGAGATCAGCGGCGAAATGCCGAACGAGTTGCGGCTACTAGACTTCGTAGAGCAATTGCATCCGTCTCCAGCGGTCGGAGGGTCTCCGCGTCAAGAGGCTTGTGCTCGAATTCCGGGATTGGAGACCTTTGATCGTGGTCTTTATGCGGGGCCGATTGGCTGGGTGAACAGTGCTCAGGAGGGCGAGTTCTTCGTGTCCATCCGCTCGGCTCTGGTCGATGGCGATGCTGCTCGGCTGTATGCGGGGGTTGGCATCGTCGATGGCTCGATTCCCGAGAAGGAGATTCAAGAAACGGACTTGAAGTTCAAGGCCTTGCTGGAGAATCTACTTTAGATGCCTCGCCAATTTGCAAACTTGAATGAGCTCTGGTCGAGAACGATCGCCGAAACGCTGAGAACGAAAGGAGCGCGTTTTACGATCATCTGTCCGGGGTCGCGAAGTTCGCCTTTGGCGTTCGCGTTTTCCCGAACGGAGGGGATCGAAGCGATCTCGGTTTTAGACGAGCGCTCCGCGGGTTTTTTCGCGCTGGGTTTGGCGAAGCGAGAAGGCGTTCCGGTCGCCTTGGTTTGTACTTCCGGTACTGCTGCGGCTAATTTTTTGCCAGCGATCGTGGAAGCATCCGAGAGCGGGGTTCCGTTGATCGTGTTGACCGCGGATCGTCCGCAAGAGCTTCGCGATTGCCGAGCAGGGCAAACGATTGATCAAGTGAAGATTTACGGATCGTATTCGGTTTCCCAGGTCGAGCTTGCATTGCCGGAAGCGAGATTGGAGATGCTGAGCTATTTGAGGCAGACGGTCGCTTCGCAATATGATCGATCGCTCGCTCCGAGAAGTGGGCCCGTGCACCTGAATGTTCCCTTTCGCGAATCGCTGCCGCCGCTTGAGGACGATGATTTCAAGAGCCCGATTTCGGAGGAATCTTGGGAAGCGTTTTTCGATGGCTTGTCACTTGTTGAAAGTCGTTCGCTCGCGGGAAGTCTGGATCTTTCCGACTTCGCCGATTGTGACCGAGGAGTGATAATCGTTGGCGCGCCGCTTGGGTACGTCGGCTCGGATTGGGTGCAGAATGTTGCGGCGCTAAGCGATGCTTTGAAGTGGCCCGTGTTGGCGGATGCGTTGAATCCGATTCGCAATCGAGCAAGCGCGTTCAAGTGTTTGGTAACTGGGTACGATACGATTTGCCGTTCCGATTTGGTTGACGGAGTGCTCCTTCCTGAAAGAGCGATAGTCATTGGCGATTTGCCGATCAGCAAGATGCTGCGGCGATGGATGGAGCGAAATGAGATGAAAGCCGTTTTTCTGAATACGTTTTTTCAGGACTTCGATTCTACGAGGGGAAAGAGCCAATCGCTCCATTTCGATTTCAACTGCGGAACGCCGAAGATGGAGTCGAGGTCGGAGGATACGTTCGCGGAGAAGTGGTTTGAGGTGGATCGTAAGCTTCAGTCGGGTTTCGCGGAGCGAATCGATGGATGCGTTTCTTTATTCGAAGGGAAAGCGGCTGCGATTTTGTCGAAGCGTTTACCTGAGGAGACGGCGCTTTTCGTTTCAAATAGTATGCCTCCAAGAGATCTTGAATATTTTTGGGAGCCGAATGATCGCGGAGTGGAAATGTATTCTTCGCGCGGAGCGAACGGGATCGATGGGATTTTGTCGACGGCGTTGGGGATTGCTCACAAGGGGAATCCGACGTATTTGCTGACTGGGGACTTGGCGCTGTTGCACGACTCTAATGGGGGACTGATCTCGAGAAGGTTAGAGGGCAGTCTAACGATCGTATTGATCAACAATAGTGGAGGAGGGATTTTCGAAATGCTGCCGGTTTCCAAGTTCGGAGACGAATTCGAAGAATTTTTCGGCACGGACCAGAAAGTCGATTTTTCCAAGTGGGCAGCGACCTATGATATTGAATACGCGAGAGCGAGCGATTGGGAGAGCTTTGCTTCTCTAGTTGTGGAGAGGCGTGAGTCCGGTGTGCGGTTGATTGAAATTACTACCGACCGTAAGGCTGATTCGAAGACGCGCCGGCAATGGTTTTCGGAT
>JAJFLS010000372.1 GCA_021772595.1 Opitutales bacterium | reverse complement strand
AGAGCAAACACGGCTGATCCCGCTCAGCGGGATCAGCCCTACCTTAGAAACCAGAATGTCGATATATGTCTGACTCATTGGACAGTCTCTAAGATCATTCGAAATGAGATGGCGAGCTGAACCGACAGCTCTTTGATCAGGGTTTGAGTGTCTCCGGCAAGGCGAAGGCCACGATTGAATCGCCATGTTTGGTCGCGTTCTTGCCGCCGCCCCCAGCTGCGATCACGAGGTATTGTTTGCCGTCAATCATATAGGTGCTGGGCGTAGCATAACCTCCCGCGGGCAATGGGTGCTCCCAGAGCGATTTCCCTGTGAATTTATCAAAGGCTCGGATCTTTTCATCCGCGGTTCCGGCAATGAACAGAACGTTTCCGGCTGTCAAGACGGGGCCGCCAAAACTCCGCGTCCCAGTATTTCGAATACCGCGTTTCACCAATTCCGGGTACTCGCCCAACGGGACCTTCCAGAGAATCTCACCCCGGTTCAGGTCGATAGCATTCAGCGTGCCCCACGGCGGCGAGATGGCCGGATAACCTTCTTGGTCGGTGAAGAACGGAGCGTGTTGGGCATATATCGGGGCACGCCCCGAGCTCTCCTGACCATCCGATTCTGCAATTCCTTCGACAGCGGCACGATCGCTTCTGAGATAGGCGATTAGATCGTCGATTTGTCTTTCTGAAAACTGGCTAAAGGCCGGCATAATACCCTTGCCATTCCGGATCTGATCGGCGATTTCGCCATCGGGCTTGGCGAGACTGGTCAGCGGAGGATACAAAGGCGGATTGCCCAGCTTGTTCGGTCCGTGGCAAAAGACGCAGGCGGTCCCGTAGAGCATCTCCCCACGTTGCGGAGCGGTGGCGGTTTCGGGATCATATTGAGCAAGAGGTTCAAGCCGGTTGATCGTAGGGATTTCGTTGATGTTGACGTAGATCACTCCTGTCTCGGGATCGAACGCGCCCCCACCCCATTCGGCACCGCCTTGATGACCCGGCGTGGTAATCGTACCCTGCAACGAAGCCGGCGTGTAGAGAGAACCGGTCTTGTGCTTGCGAAATTCTTCAAGCGCGAAGGAACGGGCTTCCGGAGAAATATTCGTCACATCCGCTTCATACATGGCCAGCCGGTTCAGTGGTGGCGGCTTCGTCGGAAATGGTTGGGTCGGCCACGCCACCTCCCCGGGCACATCCGAAGGCGGAACGGATCTTTCCTCTACGGGAAAGATGGGAGTGCCCGTCTCGCGATCCAATACAAAGGTCAGCCCCATCTTCGTAAACTGAACGGCCACCTCTCTCTGATATCCCTCAACGGTGATCGATGCCAACACGGGGGCAGGAGGATTGTCGTAATCCCAAATGTCATGATGAATCGTCTGATAATGCCACTTGAGTTTTCCGGTTAGCGCATCCAAGGCCAACACTGAGTTTGAGAAAAGGTTTTCGCCCTTGCGAGAACCGCCATAAATGAAATCGCCTGCGGCGCACCCTGTCGCCGCGAATACCCAACCGCGTTCCTCGTCCAGCGAAAACCCTCCCCAGGGATTCGCCCCGCCGTAGATTGTCTCCTGTTCCCATTCCCAGGTATCGTATCCAGTTTCCCCCTTCAATGGCACGGTGTGAAAGATCCATTTAAACTCGCCGGTCAAGGCATCGTATCCACGAATATCGCCTGGAGTGGAAAAGTTCCCCTCAGGCACCCGCGAACCAACGATCAACACATCCTGGTAAATAATCCCAGGAGTCGTCACTTCGATGGAGGCCTCTTCCGGCTCCACCGGTAGATTAAATCGCAAATCGATGTATCCATTCTCGCCAAACGAACGGATCAGTTCGCCTGTTTTTGGTTCGATGGCAAAGACCTGGTCTTTCACAAAATTAAAAATGCGTTTGTAGTTCCCTTCAGCATCCTCCCAGTAAACCACGCCACGATTCCGACCACGAAACTCTCGCTCACCCCGGCGGTGCTTAGCGGACTCAAACACCCAAACCTCCTCACCCGTATCGGCCTTTACCGCAACCGCATTGACCTTGGGAGTCGTGAAATACAGCAACCCATCTACGACAATTGGATTGCTGTACATGGATGGCCCATTCGGATCACCATGATGGTACTCCCAAGCTTTTTCCAGTTGATGCACATTGCCAGAGTGGATTTGGCCGAGTTCCGAATACTGATTCGCCTTCTTGTCACCCCGATAGATTGCCCAGTCCCGGTAATTGTCGAATCGATCAGCGGCGTTCATTGAGAACAACGCGCCCACACCGAAAAGAAACATCGAAAACCGTATCATAGGATCATTTTATACGTCGCTTCATCGAGGCATTAAAGATCAATTCTCACAGACATAACTTTTCCAGAGTCCATCCATCTTCTCTTTGTCAAGCTCACCTGAATAAATAACGAGTCTATATTTTTCTACTGTCGTTTCGTCTTTTCCCAATGACCAATCGCCAAGAATCTGCCTGGAAGGCCCAATCCCCAGTTGACCGTCAATTCTCCATGGAGTCGGGAATGCTTCATTATCGGGATGGTCCAGGATGGCAATGTGCCCCCAGCTTTCAAGGTCGGCTATTTCCATTCCTACATCCACCCAAACGGATCGATGACCTTCCGCTTCAGCACTATTTCTTTCACCCATCGAATTGATTGCTTCCCCTTCAATTCCATTAGCCCACGGCATTCTCATAAACAATCCGCCAACAAAAAACTTTTCAATTTCCACATCCATCAGCCCTTTACCCTGCCACTCCAGATCGAGTAAGAAGCAACCATCCTCCTCCCTAAGAGACCACGCCTGGGTTTCACGCAAGATACCATCGCCGTGCTCATTGATAAGATCATAGATCGTTTCCCAACTTACTGTTTCGCCGGCTTTCTTTATAATTCTCAACGATTGACGCTGGTAATAATCTTCAGCGTAATTCTTGAAATAATCCCTGCCGTTCACGTTTTTCAATCCCCAGTAAATCCCGGTCTGATGTAAATGATGGCTGGGATGAATCTCGGTAAGCATGCCTTTACCCTCCGGGGTCCTAATGGGATGCAAATACGGGCGCATGCCTTTTTTCGCATTTTGAGTAATGACCGGATCACTCGTGCCTGTCTTGAAAATTTTAAGCAGCTCCAAATTATCATCTGTTTGGATTTCAAATGACTGTCCCCATATTCGTACGGATATAAAAACCGATTGTATTATAAAAATAGTCATTAATATTTTTATCATATGCCTAAATTGATTACATGGATGTGAGCTCTGAGAAATTGAACTATTCATTTTCAAATCTTATGGTATGTTAATCTATCGGTCGAAATTGGGCTCAGGATCTAGCGCTCCGACTCGGACTCGCCAGTCGCGCAATTCCGATCGTAGTGGCTCCGCAACTTCGGGTTGGGAGCTTGCTTGATTCGTCGCTTCGCCAAGGTCTCGCTTGAGATTGTAAAGCTCCACCCTGCCATCCTCGTAGTACTCCAACAGCTTCCAATCGCCCTTGCGGATCGCGGAGACAGGCGTCGTTGTGTGATAGTAGTGCGGGTAATGAAAATACAACGTATCGCGCTCTAAAGTTTTCTCTGGATTCTTCAAAACTGAAGTCAGCGACAGCCCATCGATCGGACCTTCAGGCCGGGCCTCGATCCGAGCTGCATCCAGCAAGGTTGGAAACAGATCGCAGGAAATCACCGGCGTTTCGCTCTCCTTGCCTTTCGCAACGCCCGGTCCACGCGCAATCAGCGGCACGCGCACTCCGCCTTCATAACTCGAACCTTTTCCGCTGCGAAGGGGCGCATTGTTGGCGACCTGCAAACCCGGGTGCAGCTTTTCGTCTTTAATGAAGCCGCCGTTGTCCGAGGAGAATATCACCAGAGTATTGTCCGCGATCCCCAATTCACCGATCTTCGCTAACACGCGTCCGACGTTTTCGTCTAAGTTGTGAACCATGGCCGCGTAGTAAGGATTCCGCTGAATGTGCTTGTCCGTGATCTTCTTCTCATAGTGTTCGATCAGACCCGGCTTGCCTTCAATCGGCGTGTGAACGGAGTGATACCAGAGATTGATAAAGAACGGCTGCTCCGAGGCGGTTTGCGTTTCCATAACCTCGATCGCTTTATCTGTGAG
>JAJFLS010000371.1 GCA_021772595.1 Opitutales bacterium | reverse complement strand
CTCGAGCCTCAGTGGACTTTCCAGCGCATGGTCGAGGATGCGTGCCTATCCAAAAACAAATGCTAGGCCGCCTCAAGCAGGAGCGGCTTCACCCCGCGAATTGCACCGATCAACCGAAAACAATGGGCTCCAAGAGAGTGTCCAATAAATGTGGCTATATGCCTATATGTAGGGGCATCGCTTGCGGCGACCTACTGTTATTTAATGCTGAATACACCGTTATTGGTTTAGGGGCCACGAGCGGACCCCATGTTCTTTCGCCCAACTTTCATACTGCGCCAGAAGCGCAGCTGCTTTTTCAGGCGATTCATCGATCAGATTATTCATCTCGAAGGGATCGTAATTTAGATTATAAAGTTCCCAATCGCCTTTATGAAGAACTACCAGTTTCCAATCTCCATGCCGCACCGCCCGGTTCCCTTCGTGCTCCCAGAAGTAGAGAGGCTCTTCACCACGAGACCCGCCCCTAAGGAGCGGAAGGAAACTCTCCCCATCCAATGGATCGAGCTCAACTCCGTTATAGGTTTCCGGATACGCAGCTCCCGCGATTTCGAGACAAGTCGGCATCAGATCGTTGATGTGGGCCGTCTCAGATACTCGTCTTCCTTTCGACCTAATTCCCGCAGGCCAATGCGCGACCAACGGCGTGATAATTCCTCCTTCATGTTCCTGCCCCTTGCGCATTCGATAAGGAGTGTTGCTAACGTTGTTCCAAATACCGTAAGCCACATTGCTATCTCTACCTCCAATTTCGATATCGGGAGTCTTGTTCCAGTCGGTTTGACAGGCTCCATTGTCCGACAAGAAAAACACGACCGTATTCTCGGCTATTCCCTCCTCTTCCAAGGAGTCCATTAACTTGCCAATATTCTGATCCATGCAATCGACCATTGCAGCGTACACCGCCATCTCCATGGCCTCTTGGTTCTTGTCTTCCACGGTGTCCCAGTCGGGGTAAACGGGCTCGGACATTTCAAGGTCTTCGGAAATCAACCCAATCGCTTTCTGCTTCTCGAAGCGCGCTTTTCGTATCGCGTCATAACCGACACGATAAGTGTCCCGATACTTCTCGATATCCCTCGGCTTCGCCATCAACGGAAAATGCGGCGCCACATAAGCAATATACATGAAGAACGGTTTCTCCTCATCCCTCTTGTCCTTTATGTAGTCGATCGCGTAATCCGTGAATGCGTCTGTCGAATACCACGAGTCGCCAGGATATACCTGCTCTCCATTCCAATAGACCGGACGGTCCCAATACTTCGACGGGTAAAAGTAAATCCCTCCTCCAGCTGGAACTCCATAAAACTGATCGAAGCCGCGGTGGTCCGGCCACATATTCCGCTCACTAGAACCCACATGCCATTTCCCGCTCATGAAGGTTTGATAGCCTTTTAGTCTTAGCGCCTCGGCTATGGTTACACTCTTGTCATTGATAAATCCCTGGTACTCCGAATAGCTCGACCGCGTCGTATCCATATGCCCCATCCCAGCATCCCATTGATATTGCCCAGTCAGCAAGCTGGTTCGCGACGGGCAGCATCTGGAGGTATTGTAGAAGTGGGTGAAGAGCGCCCCTTCCTCTGCCATTCGGTCGAGATTAGGAGTCTCGATTTCCGACCCAGTGCAACCTAAATCGGAATACCCCATATCATCGGCGAGGATGACAATAATATTCGGCTTCGACGAGCTCACCACAGGTGGTTTGTCTTGTTCCGAATACACGCTGCTCGAGACGAGACAAAGAGCAACTAGTGAAACTATTCCAAAGGATTTTAAACCACAGAGCACACGGAGGAACGGAGAATTTTGATTTACAGGCATTTGGGGATCGGCTTTGTCAGGTAGCTCAGCGCATTACAATATAAGGATTTCGAAAACGAGATTCATTAATGTTTGTAGATCTGAAATTTATAACACGCTTTCAGAGTCGCCAACTTTCATCAAATTCGCGTTCATTCGTGGATAAAATATCTTTGATTGCGGCTCAGTTGCTTCAGGCTATCCGTGGTTAAAGACTTCAACCTAATCTTCAATCCCTCAACGCCTAGTTCGCTATTCCTCCTAAGTGGTCGACTTTCGAAGGATTCTCATGCGACTTTATCCGCGCGTCGTAGCAGCGCGTAGATTATTCCAGCGATTGCAAATAGGACAATGGCTAGAGTGATCATTACTCCCGCCTCTTCTCGATTAACAATCGATAGGACACTCATTAGTACCGCTATTAAGACCAGAGCGACCGCTACCATCTTACCTGGCAAGGTATAGACCTTGACTGCGGGCGTCTCATGAAAAGCGCGTTGCGCTGCAATCGCCCGCTGCCAACCCGGATATTCGTGTTTTTCAAGAAGCTCCAAGGTTATTAGAATAAGGAACGGCATAACGATTCCACCGAGCATATCCGCAATTCTCGAATTCGCTGCTATCCATTCGACGACCGGTAACAGCAATTCGACTTCAGTGAGAAATCCTCCTCTAGCCAACGCGAATTTAACGATATAGGCGGTTACAAAACCGGCTATAGTCGTAACCCAAACTGCGGTCAGACCGATCTTCCGGGAAAACAATCCCCACACCGCCGGAAGGAACAGCGGCACGTACAGCAACGTATTGATGTCTAGAATAAATTTAGTGTATCCATATTTTGGAACCAACAACGCTCCTCCAACAACCACCGAACCCAATATGAGGGTGATTACTCTTCCCACAAATACAAGTTGTTTATCAGAGACTGTTCTTGATACAAGATTCTGATACGCTTCCGTAAATGCGCCGGCAAACACGTTGAGGCGGGTTGTCGCCATGCTCGCCGTCGCTGAGGCCATAGCCGCCACCATCAAGCCCATCATTCCCGCCGGCAGCACATATTTGCAAGCAAGTATGTAGGCTTGTTCCGTATCCGCATCTGGATTGACTACGCGATAGAAGATCGGCGGGAGCATCCAGAAGATTGGGCTAACTAAATATAAGCCCCCAATTAGATAAGCGGCTTTCTTGGCATCCTTGACGGTTGGGACACACACCCAGCGTTGCACAAAAGACCAATCAGCTGCAAAGACGAAAAAGTTGACCGTCATCCAGCCGAGCAAGAACCAGACCGAAAAATCCGCAGCGACTGGTTTAAGGAATCCTTCCGGCGCTGCAGCCACAAAGGTACCCCAACCGCCAACTGCCATTAATATTAGAGGCACGACGAACACCACCGAAACAGTAAGTATGACGAATTGTAGTACATCCGTCACCAGCACCGCCCAAAGCCCACCGACACAGGCAATCACGATAACGATGATACACAAGGCCACCGACGTAAAAGCCACAGACAAGTGTCCCGTCGCCGGATCGGCCAAGAAGTGACCCTCTGGCAATGGCATCAAAGCAGTTACGATTTTGGACAACGCATAAACCGCGCCCCCCGTGCTGAACAAAGTCAATGATCCCTTAAACCAGGTGTAGAATTGGACGATTGATCCACCGAAACGTATTCGGAGAAACTCTGATGCAGAATAGACCCCGGCTTTTCTCCAGACACCAGCGAGGAACCAGCCGACAAATAAAGCGGAGACACCATAGCACAGATTGATCGCGATCGCCACCACTCCATACTTGTAAGCGATGCCACCCCAAACCACGAAAGTCCCCGCCGAGAACATGGTCATGAAGGCCGAAAGACCAGACACCCACCAAGGCGATTGACCGCCCGCAGCAAACATGTCCTTGGAGTTCTTCACCTTTCCCGCGAACACCATGCCAGCGGCCACGATGCCGATGATATAAAGAACGATTACGATATAATCTACTAACTCCATCTGATAATTGCGTTTGGCTCGGTTTGGACTCGGTCTGGCAACCCATGGGTTCGGGCTCGGATCGCGCCAAAGCGCCTTTGAAGGATCATTTATTGGGGGATACGACGACGGAAAATCGACATTGGGTTAAGCACGCACTAGAATTCCGATCCACCCAATTTCCAAGCGGCCATTTAGTCAACGGTTGACTCCCAAAAACGTTCCAATGTCTCCAATCCAAGCCTAGAAAGACTTTCCTTAGCAATTACCAGCAAAGGCTATTCAACAAGACGCCTCCTTATTAACTCTCTTCGACGGCTACTGCTAGCACCCATCCTTGATTCACCTATGGCCGACCCCCACGCCCCAGAGATTCTCCTACGCAAGCACACGCGACGCGAGTTTCGCGAACGCATGGAGTCAGGTGAAATAAGGGCTTGTATCATTCCGGTTGCCGCTACCGAACAGCACTTGGAACACTTGGCCATGGAGCACGATTGGCGAAGCTGCAATCATATCGCCAAGGCCATAGCCCGGCAACTTAGCCCTCAAGTCCTGGTCGCGCCTTCAATGTCCATCGGTATCAGCGAACACCACATGCGCCATATTGGAACATTGAGCGCCATGCCCGGAAGCTGGCTAGGCGTGCTCTACGACACGATCCGCAGCATGCATAGAGCCGGTTTCGAAAACATCCTCGTTCTAAACGGCCACGGCGGCAACGTTGCGCCTTGCCAAGGTATTTGGCCCCAATTTCTCCAACGACTGGAGATCAATCTGCAGTTTAAGTCCTACTGGGAATTTCTTGATCCGAAGGTTGCCGAAACGAATCTGAAGACGGGCCGTTTCCCAGGCCATGCCCAGGAATTTGAAACCGCTTTTGCCTTAGCAGCCTTTCCCGAAAATGTTCGCCAAGACGCAATGCTCGAGCAAGCGGACGTCGAACCGCTGGAAGCCACCGCCGAAGCGGGCCATGCGATGATCGAATCAATCGTCAACAATACCAGTCGATTTCTAGCCAGCATGATCGACGGAACCAACACGATCGTCATTCCTAAATTCCACTAACGATTGAAAAGGGACGATTCAGTTAATGCTTCTCGTATTCAGTTGTTATAGGGCATCGAATATCGGCAGCTCAAAAGCCTATTTCAATCATCGCAGACATTCCCAAATCCCAAACCTTCCAAATCATTCAAAATGCGTAAGTACACTCGTCGCGACATTCTAAAAGCGCTAGCGGTATCGACTGGAGTTGTTTCTCTGGATACCGCTCTGAGCAGAACCCAGGCAGCAACGTCGCCTACAGCCGCCACACAGCGAATTACTCGCTACGAAATAATACCCGTACGCGTACCCATGCACGATCGTGTCCGTGAAGTATTTGCCGAGGTCTACCGCCAACAAGGAATTAACCGGGACTACTACGAATCGACTCTGGTCAAACTCTACACAGATGAAGGTTTGGTGGGTGTTGGAGATGCTTTACTCAATGTGGCAGACTCACTGGGAAGCGTTCCGAAAGCTGAAGGTATTTGTAAACGTTTGGTGGGGCACTCTCCTTGGGAGTTTTTACTCGATGACAGTCTAGGCGGAATTCTTATGGCGGTCTATGACTTGATCGGACAGGCGGCCGGACTGCCAGTATCCCGCCTGTTTGCTCCAGATCCTAAAACGCGCATCGTGCAAACCTGGTGGAGCCAGTGCTTTCCACCTGACCTAATGGCATCCGAAGCGAAGCTAGGTTACAATCTTGGGTACAGAGTCCACAAGGTAAAAGCTCGCGATTTTGAAGATCCGGTTGAACAGGCCGAAGCCGTGACCTCGAGCGTGCCAGATGATTTCAAGATCTGGGCAGATACGAATAGCACTTGGGCAACACCCGAACGGGCTATTAGATATGGGAAACGACTCACCCGTTTTCCCCAATACTTTGCGATCGAAACGCCCTGTGAGCGCTACTCCATCGAACCGTTTCGCCAGCTCAAAGGTCAATTTCCGTTGAAGCTAGCTGAGCACTATCCAAAAAATCCGATGCCATTCATTCGGGAGGAACTACTCGATGCCCTCGTGGTCGGAGGGCCCATCGGTAAAAGCCTGGTTCAACGAGCCCTCATGGCAGAAGTAACTGGTATCCCTCTATGGGTGCAGCACAGTATATTCACCGGAATCGCTCAAGTTTTCCAAGCTCACCAGGCGGCAGCCTTCCCGGGAATCGAGCACGCTGTCAGTATCACCCATGTCATTCAGGACAATTTGATGGTCGAATCTTTCGACATGAAAGATGGCCTATACGAAGTCCCTACAAAACCCGGTCTGGGAGTTCACTTCAATGATGAAGCGGTGGACAAATACCGCCGTGGTTAATTGAATTTGTAAATATCACAATAACCAATCTATGAAAAGCATCCATTTCTTGGATACACCTCTAAACCGAGTCAGAACCGAATTCACTCCACCTAGCTAGAAAGGACATCACTCTCGCTATCTTTTAAAGCTGAAACCCCTATGAAAATCGCGCTACTATCCCTCTTGTTGCCGTTGCCCGTATTCGCTGATGCGCCCTTTTCTGTGTCGGACGCTGAACATGTTGTTATTTACCGCAAGGATGGACAATACTCCGCCTTTCCCCGATTTCATCAGCTCCCCAATGGCAGCTTGCACGTTCGCTTCGGAGCTGGCGTCACGTCGAGTCACCTCGAGCCTCGCCGGAAACCAAACCAATTTATTTCAAAAGATGGTGCCCGGACCTGGCAGCGCACTGAACAGGACACGCCCAATCTGATTTGGGCCACAGGGCCGACACAACCAGGTCGTCTAGTTGATCCCAACGCTCATGCCTGGCGCTACGTAAAGGCCAACCGCCGCAATGAGTTCGAAAAAAAGGGGATCGAGGTGCGCAATTCACCGGACGGCCGTGTGACTTATGCCTATGGCTGCTACGTGCGCACCAGCGAGGACAACGGCACTACCTGGCAGCAGCGCGAGATTCCCGTCCCACCCAAAGGCCTAATCATGAGTTTCCTCGGTCCCGCGACCGATCTACGTCTAGACGCCAATACTCTGCTGTGCGCCGTTTACGGTCGACCGACTGCAAACATTCGTTTCTACGAATCCTGGCTGATCCGCAGCGAGGACGATGGCGCCACCTGGGATTTTCTTACCATTGCCGCCGATCCAGAAAAGAAGCGCAGTTTTGGTGAGACAGCGATAGCGCGCGCTGCCAACGGTGATATCGTCGCGATGATGCGAACCGAACCCGCACTCGGTTCAAAAATGTGGACGGCGCACTCAACGGATCGCGGCAAATCTTGGTCCAAAGCGATTGAAACATCGCTTCACGGACATCCGCCACATCTGCTCACTCTCCGCGATGGCACCCTACTTTGCACCTACGGTTATCGCGATGAACCGATTGGCATTCGAGCAGCGTTGAGCCGTGATCATGGACGAACCTGGTTGGAGAAGGACATCGTGTCGCTCCGCGCCGATGGGTCTGGTAGACCCGGTGACAACGGCTACCCGATCTCCGCGGAGCTGCCCGATGGCTCCCTGGTCTCGGTATACTATATCACCCGCGATGGCATAACCGGTGTGGAGGCAACACGCTGGCAGAACCCATGGAACTGATGCGTTCAAATCAATCACTGCGTCTGACCTGCATCGGGATCATCTTTTACTCCGCTACCCTGAGTCTAGCTGCAGCCGAGTCCCTCTTTCATCACACTGGCTTTGATCAACTCTCAAAGGGCGAGCTCGGCAACGCCGGCCAGAACCTGTTCGTCTCCCAACGAGGTGAACTGAAGCTCATAAACTGGTTTGATCTCGATCGAGACGGTTATCCGGAACTCGTGATCAACAACGACCATAGTCCCTACGAGAATTCCGACAGCCTCATTTATTACCAGCACCCGGTCGATGGCTTCCGATCTTTTTTACCAACCCTGTCTGACGAAGGGGGTGCGTTTGAAAAGATCGCCTGGATGCGGGCGGCAGAAGCGGAGGGTCACGTCGAATTTTTACCTTCGATGGGGGGTGGACGCAGTTTGATCGAGGATCTAGATGGCGACGGACGACCGGAGATCATCTTTACTAATTTCATCCACGGCTCCACCCACGATCATTTTCCCGTGTTCGTCTATTGGGGTACCGACAGTGGCTACTCGCCCAACCGTCGGTCCGAATTCCCAACAGAATCCGCCACCGGTGTAGCGGTCGCGGATCTCAATGGG